>DAIDGS010000135.1 GCA_027459845.1 Vulcanimicrobiota bacterium
CTCGGCGCTATCGCCAACGGATGCGGCGTTCCATGAGACCACCGCGGGCAACGGGTTCTTCTAGAAGTTGAAGCTGGTCGGGACGATCGGTCCCGACTGGCCGATCGCGAACTGGGCTCCCTGCGACGGGAACGCCAGCAGATTCAGCCCCACGCTGATCAACTTGCTCGCCTCGCTGTAGAGCACTTGCACCTGATAGCAGTTTCCGATCGTGCGAGTATAGTACACGATCTTATCGCCAAAGCGCTCGCCGGGGCCCGTCCAGTTGATGTTCGTCACGAACTGCAGCGAGGCGTCGCGACCGAACGGCGTCGAGAACTGCAAGTTGCTCTGCGTGAAGCCTTGCCCCGGCCCCGGGATGAACGACCCGCTCAGCAAGACGATCGAACGCGACGAGGGTCGCGCCGCGAGCTGGTAGCTCACCGGCTGGGCGATACCGTCGAAGTTGGTCGAATAGCCGACCGAAAGCGTGTAGATGTCGTCGTTGAAGAAGCGCAACAGATCCTGCGCGTTCTTGGTGTTTTGACTGGGTTGCTGGTCGAGGTATTGAAACGGGACGAATGCGGGGCCGTTGTAGTTCGCCTCGTTGTAGCTGAGCGAGTTGACGATGTGCGAGCCGATCGGGGTCGTCAGACTTGCCGTCTGCGCGATTGCGGCCTTGAGGTCGCCGGTGCCGTAGGCGTATTGATCGATGTTGACGCTGGCCTGGAAATCGCTGCCGAAGACCTTTGCCAGCGCCGGGCCGAGTACCAAGCCGCCGTCGACGCGCCAGGTCGCAAACTGGTTCGATGGCTCGCTGTACTCGCCGGCGGTCAACTGGGCCGAGATCGGGAAGATGAAGTGCTGGAAGAAGTCATACGGACGTACTTGGAACTCGGGAACCTTGTCGACGCCGTACGGCTGCTGCGTGTAGGTCTTGTTATACTCGAGCTGATAATCGGCGCCGGCGGTCGTGTAGTGCGCCAAATAGTCGAAGGTGGCAACGTTGCTCGACGACGCTTGCGATCCAAAGCTCGACGAGCTGCTGGAGAGATTGAAGCTGATGGCTTGATTAAAGTTTTTGTTAAACTGACGCGTATCCGTGAACGCGAAGCTGTCGCTGCTCGACTGCGATCCGACGCTGCTGCGGTTGAACGAATAGTTCTGCGAGGTATTGGTCGTTTGGTGCTCGATTTGTCCGTTGATCGACTCGTTCGGCGGGATGCTGATCAGCGGTCCGTAGTTCGACTGGTAGCCAAAGTTGAAGCTGCCTTGGAGGTGTTGTGAAAAGTTCTCCTGTTCCGTAATGGCGGCATTGTATTCGCGGCTCTGCGTGAGTTGATCGTTGATGCCGTAGACGTTCACCGAGACGGTGCGGCGGCCGTTCTTGGCTGCGTAAAAGCCGACGTACCCGAGGCCCAGGCCCTCCTTGGTGTAGTAGTTGACGATGTAATAGCCGTAGTAGTAGCGGTCTTTTCCGAACGGGACTCGGATCTTGATCCAGAAGCCTTCATAGGCATCGTATCCGACCTCGGGAAACCAGTGCGGCTTGACGCGTTGATCCTGCACCGATCGCAGCGGGATGACCAACTGCGGAAGGTAGAAGACGGCTGCAGCCCCGAGCCACAGTACGGCCTTGTTGATGACGATCTTGTCGCCGGGAATCACGTCGATCGTCTTGCCGGTGATGTGATATCCGCTGCGCGGGTTTTCGCACGTGCTGACCGAGGGGTCGATCCCGTGCGCGCTTCCGTCCTTATCGGTATGGAGATCCTTGGCGGAGAAGTAGACCAGGCCGGTCTGCACGCCCTGATCGCTCTCGCCTTTCCCACCGATCAGGCGCGCGGTCTGCTCGATGGTGTCGAAGACGATCGTCTTGGCGGTGAGCACGGAATCGTGCGCATGATCGATCAGGTAAGGATGGCCGGTGATGGTCACCGTGCGCACGCCGTCGAAGTGGGCGCGCCCACCGACGATCTCTTCTTGTGCGTAGTAGATGTGGACGTTCCCGACCGCGTCGGCGGGTTGACCCTTACGCGTCCCACCGTAGACCTTATCGGAGATGACGGCGATGTTCCCGGGCGCGAGCGTCGGAACGCCGGTCGGGACGGGTGCGGGCGTCGGCGTGGGTTGACCGGCCGGTGGAATCGGCGGCGGGGTCGAGCCGCCGCGCTGGAGGAAGATCGTAGGCGTCGATGACTGCGGGGTCGGCGTCGGCGTGGGAACCGGCGGCGGTGACGCGGTGGTTCCGGGCGCCGGCCGCGGCGTCGCGTAGAGCCGGGCGTTGCCGCTATGCGGGAACGGTCCGACGCCCGGCAGCGCCGGCGTCGAGACCGGCGTCGGCAGCGCCGATGGCTCGGCGCTGGCACCCGGCTCGGTGCTGGCCGCCGGCGACGGACTTTCGGCCGGTGCACTCACCTGCGCCAGTTCTTCGCGCGCGCGTTGCGCGCACGACTGCCGGTTGAGCAGCGAGGTCGCGAGCGACTGCGACTGGTCCGGATCCGGGGTCGCCGCGCGCGCGGTGGTGATACTGCTCGCGGCAACGAGCAGCGCCAGGATCGCGGCCAGACCGCGGTTCTTCGGATCGACGACGAACACAGGTCAGCGCTCTTCCATCCAGAGCAAAACCGCACCCGCCGAGCCCGCGAGGACGTTCGGAATCCACGCAGCGACGAAGGGGTTGATCGCTCCGTTGCGCCCGAACGCGGCCATCGCCGTCGCCAGTACGTAGTATACGAAATAAAGGATCAGCGCCAGTGCGAAGCCCAGCATGCGGCCGCGTTTGCCGAAGCGTACCGCCAGCGGTACGGCGAGCAGCACGCTGATAAACGACGCGAACGGCCAGGCGAGCTTGTTGGCGAGATTGATTTCGAGGTTCCCGAGCGCCGTGCCGCCCACGCCCTGTGACTTCAAAATGCGAATCTGCCGGCTCAGTGCCGCGCTGTTCATCGTCCACGGATCGTTATTGACGCTGCTCACGAAGGCGTGAACGTTCTCGCCAAATGGCAAAGGGACGAGCTTGCTCGCCAGATGCTTTTGCTGCGTCATGTAGCCGTGGGCGTCGTAGTGCGTGTCGACCAAATCGAGCAGGCGCAGCGAATCCCCGACGACGTCGGCCGACTTAGCCTGGAGAGTCTGCGACCACGTATGGTCGGGACCTTTGCGGTAGATCTGCACGCCTTCCATGACGCTCAAATCGGGTGCAACTTCGTTGACGTAATAGAACGTGCCGGTTGCGGCGTCGCGTCGAAACAGCTGCGGCTCGACCGGCAAGGTATTGGTATGATAGATGATTTGATAGAAGCTACGCGTCGAAAGATCGACCGACTTCGCGGCGACGTACTCGTTGGAAAACCAAGCGACGACGAAGGCGGCGAGTCCGAATGCCAGCGGTGCGGCGGCGATGCGGAGCAGTGGAATGCCGGCGGTGCGGACGGCCGGTATCTCGTTGTCGCTCATCAAGCGCCCCATCGCGAACAGCGTCGCAAAGAGCGTTGCAAAGGGAAAGGCCATCGGAATGGCCTGCGGCATGCGAAAGACGACGAAGGCCAGCGTCAGCGCGATCGGTGCGTGCTGATTGACGATGTAGTCGGCGGCCAAAAAAAAGATGTTGAGCGCCCAGAAGAGCAGGCACGCCGCGAAGGCCACGAGGAAGGGCGCGAGCATCTCGCGCAGCAGGTAGCGATCGAGGATCGTCAGCGGAAAGACGGCGTTGCGGGCGCGGCGGAACGGCTGCGTGTGCGAGAGCGATGCCATGACCGCGCGTGGATCAGTAGCTGCGATACGCGGCGATCACGCGCGCGACGTAGGCGCGCGTTTCGGCGTAGGGCGGAACGCCGTGGTAGCGATCCACCGCACCGGGACCCGCGTTGTAGGCCGCCACTGCCAATGTGGCGTTGCCGTGAAAGCGTCGGAGCAGTTGGTGCAGGTAGCCGGCACCACACTCGACGTTCTCGGTGGGATCGAAGGGATCGTCGATTCCGCAGGCCGCGGCGGTTGCCGGCATGAGCTGCATCAGCCCCCCGAGAACCCATGCGCAGGAAGTCGAAGAAGGTCTCGTTCGGCCGTCCCCGGTCGAAGCACTTCACGATCGGGATATACAGGCCTTCCTCGAACACCGAG
>DAIDGS010000136.1 GCA_027459845.1 Vulcanimicrobiota bacterium
CGCTTTCACTTGGGCATTTCGGTTCCCAATGCCGGCGCCATCACCGTGCGCGACCTCTGCGACATGCGCAGCGGCCTGTTCGAAATGTACGACGTGCCCGCGATCCAACGCATGCTCGACAACCCGAAGCCCCGATTCGACCCCCGCACGATGATCGATCTCGCCGGTCGCGAAAAGCCGTATTTCGCACCGGGTAAGGGCTACCACTATAGCAATACCAACTACTTGATTCTCGGCCTCATCATCGAGAAACTGACGCACCACAGCGTCGGATACGAAATCCGCAAGCGCCTGCTGATCCCGTTCGATCTCAACAATACCAGCTATCCCACGACGCAGGCGATGCCGACGCCCTGGGCGCACGGCTATGGACTCGACGCCCATCGCAACTGGACCGACGTCAGCGGGAGCGTACCGGTCGATGGGATGGGTGCCGCCGGATTGATGGTTTCGAACGCCAACGACATGCACCGCTGGATCGTTGCCTACGTGACCGGCAAGACCAGCTCGCCCGCAAACTTGGCGGCACTGCGCCGTTGCCTGCCAGCGGGCACCGGTATCGGCTTCGGTCTGGCGCTGGGATGCAGCGCCGGCTGGTACGGCTATACCGGCGGCCTCCCGGGGTATAACACCGCCAACTACTACTACCCGGCGCGCCACCTCTTCGTGCTGGTGTGGAGCGACGTTCAGGCGAACGATCCCAGCCCCGGCGTCGCCAACGCCATGCTGCGCGATATCGCGACGATCTTTACGCCCAACCACGTACCGTTCCCAACCCCGGCCAAAGGCCAGCGCTCGGGGTTGTAGCCGCGGCTGCGGTTACGGACGACGAATCTTGTAGCCGACGCCGTAGACGGTCAAGAGAATCGCCGGCTCGCGCGGGTCGCGCTCGATCTTCTTGCGCAGGTTGTTGATGTGCCGGTCGAGGGTGCGTTCGTAGACCGCGCCGTGATCGCCCAAGCGATCCAGTAAGTGTGCGCGGGTGAACACTTCGCCTGGGTTTTCCGCGAGCAACTCGAAGATCTTGAACTCGGTTGCGGTGAGCGCAGCGGGAACGCCTTCAACGGTGACTTCGTGAAAGTCGTGATTGATCTCGACCGCTCCGACGCGGGTGACGCGCGCCGCTTTCGGGTCGCTCTCGCCGGTACGCCCGGCACGGCGTAGTACCGAACGGACGCGCGCGACGAGTTCGCGCGGGGAGAACGGTTTGGTTACGTAGTCGTCGGCACCGAGCTCCAGGCCGATCACGCGATCGGGCTCCTCGGCACGGGCAGTGAGCAGGATCGTCGGCAGCCCGCGCCCCGAAAACTCACGCAAGACGTCCAACCCGCTGCCGTCCGGCAGCGTAACGTCGAGCACCAGGATGTCGGGTGGCCGTCGCGCTAACGCGGCGCGGGCCTCGCCGACCGAGGCCGCGGTATCGACGCCCATCCCTTCACGTCGCAGGTAGGCTGCCAGCACCCCGGTGATCTCGTCTTCGTCGTCGACGACGAGCACCCGAATCTGTCCGCCGTTCACCCTTTCCCTCCCGCATCGTCCGCACGCGCGTGTAGCAGGTCGCGCGCACGCCGCAGCGCCGCGGCGATCGCTTCCAAACGAGCCGGGGTCGGCGCGGCGATTCCGTCGATCATCGCCTCGACGTTCGCCAGCGCCACGGCCAGTGCGTTCCCAAGATCGTGTCGTATGCGCTCGCTCGGCACCGTGGAGTAATGCAGTGTCGGGGCGCCCAGCCCCTACCACCCGATGGGATGGCACGTGCCGTGCGGCGAACCGCCCGGCGTGGACCAGCCGAGCCTCACTCTCGACGAACTCGCCACGAGCCGCTTTCCGCTGCTGGAATACGCCCCCGATGCGATCGTGCTGGTCGACGACCGCGGTGTGATTCGGCTGGTGAACGCGCAAACCGAGCGGCTCTTCGGATACTATCGCGAGGAGCTGGTCGGCCAGCCGGTCGAGATTCTGGTGCCGCACGACACGCGCGCCAGTCACGTCGCCGACCGCGCCGACTACGCGAGCGACCCGCGCGTGCGGCCGATGGGCGTTGGCCTAGACCTGCACGGTTTGCGCAAGGACGGAACGTCGTTTCCGGTCGAGATCAGCCTTAGCCCGGTCGAGACGCGCGACGGAACGTACGTCGCCGCCGCGATTCGCGACGTCACCGAGCGCAAAGCCTTCGAAGTGCGCCTGCGCGAACTCAATGCCGAGCTGGAGCGCGCCAGTCGGGCCAAGGATCAGTTTTTGGCCTCGATGAGCCACGAGTTGCGCACCCCGCTCAATGCCATCATCGGCTTTACCGGAACGCTCCTGATGGAGCTCCCCGGTCCGCTGGCTCCCGAGCAACGCCGCCAGCTTGAAATCGTCCAAAGCAGCGCCCAACATCTGCTCGCGCTCATCACCGATATTCTCGATCTGGCGAAGATCGAATCGGGCAAGCGCGAACTGACGTTTGAACCCGTGCGGATCGGCGAGGTCGTCGCCGCCGTCGCCGGCGCGCTCGGCACGATGGCGGCAGCCAAGCGGCTGACGTTACGAACCGTGGGCGTCGACTCGGAGACGGTCGCGATCACCGATCGGCGCGCGCTCCACCAGATCGTGCTCAACCTGGTGAACAACGCGATCAAATATACCGATGCCGGATCGGTATCGATCGCGGTCGAGAGAGTGGCGACCGGCGATCGTGCGGGCGTGCGCATCGGCGTTGCCGACACCGGCATCGGCATCAAGGCCGAGGACCTCTCGCGTCTCTTCCGCGCATTCGAACAGCTCGACCCTTCGAGCACGCGCCGGCACGAAGGGACCGGTCTGGGACTCTATCTCTGCCGCAACCTCGCTACGTTGATCGGCGCGACGATCGAGGCGTCCAGCACGCTGGGCAGCGGCAGTCGCTTCACGCTGACGCTTCCGCTCGAACGTTAGGTCCGTGCGCGTTCTCGTCGTCGACGACAACTCCACCAACCTCGATCTCATGCTCTACCTGCTGCGCGCCTTCGGCCACGACGCCACCGGTTGCGCCGATGGCGCAACCGGCCTCGAAACCGCGTTGCGAGGCGACTTCGACGCCGTCTTGGTCGATATCCTGATGCCGACGATGGACGGATACGAGTTCGCCCGCCGCTTTCGCGCCGCGCCGGCGTTGCGCGCGCTGCCGCTGATCGCGGTCACGGCACTCGCGATGCCGAGCGACCGCGAGCGCATCGCAAGCGCCGGCTTCGACGGCTACATCGCGAAGCCGCTCGAGCCGCGCACGTTCGTCGCGCAGATCGAGGGCTTCGCGCGCCCGGCCGGGCCGTGACCTCGACGATACTGATCGTCGACGACGATCCGAAAGCGCGGCTCCTGGTCGCGACGATCCTCGCATCGGGCGGCATGCGCGTCGTCGAGGCCGCAACCGGCGCGGATGCGCTCCTCCAGGTGCGGCGCGAACAGCCCGACGCCGTGCTTCTCGATCTCGGGCTGCCGGATATGGACGGCACCGCGCTCTTACGCACGCTTCGCAGCGACCCGGCGTTGCGGGTGCCGCTGGTTGCGCTCTACACGGCGAGCGATACGACGACCGCCGCGATGCGCGACTTCTGCGCGATTTATGGGGTCGCCGGCGTCATTCCGAAGCCGTGCCCGCCGCAGCGCCTGCTGGCCGACGTCGTTGCGTTGCTTCGTCGTACCGGCGAGTCGTGAATTTCTCGTGAACCCGCGTTCTCAGCGCGTTCACGTGAAGCCGCTATACTGCGACGATGCAGCGGTTGCGTGTCGAGGCCGATGTCGACCTCCCCTATGGGAGCATCGGCAGCGCGCTGCGCCGGTATTTCGCGAGTCGGATCGGCCGCGACGGCGCCGCGCGTATCCCGGTTCGCGTCCCGACCGTGGCGACGCACGTCACGCCCTGCGTGCGCTTCGAACGCGAAGTGTACGTGGAGGTGCGGATGCCCGAGGGTGCGCGCGCGGCCAGCGCGCAGGTCTCCTGGCGACCCGAGGGTAGCGCGGTTTTTCCCTCCTTCGACGGGCGGCTGGCCTGGCATCGACTGCCGGAGAATGCGGGCGCCCGGATCGCGGTTGACGGCTTCACCACGCCGCCGGGTGAAGATAACGGCTACCGCTTCGATCCCGCGATTGGTGCACAGCTGGCCGAAGCGACCGCGCACGCGTTTCTGCTTGCGGTTCGGCTTGCGGTCGCGCGCATGGGAAGCGCCCTCCCGGCGCGGCAGGACGGTTGACGCGCGGGCCGAAGCGGCTGGCATGCGGGATGGGGCTCCCGCCTAACCGCCTTACGGCTGATGGCTCCTGTCTGCAGGCACACGCACGGACGGGAGTTTTTTTATGACGGAACACACGGGCAAGCTGCTGCGCATCTATCTCAACGAAGATCAGCGCTATGCCGGACGCCCGCTCCACCACGCCATCGTCGAAGCGCTGCGCGAAGCCGGCTTCGCCGGGGCGACGGTGCTCAAAGGCATCGAAGGCTTCGGTGGGCGGCGCACGCTGCACTCCGCCCGCGGGGCCGATACCGCATCGGATCTTCCGCTGGTCATCGAGGTGGTCGACGATGCCCCGAAGGTACTCGCCTTCCTGCCGCGACTCGAAGCAATGATCCCGAGCGGTCTTCTCACGCTGGAAAACGTCGCGGTGACGCGGTTGTCGCGAGACGACGCGTGATCGATCTCCGCGCGATTCTGGCGGTAGCGATCGGTGCGGCGGCGGGTGGGGTGCTGCGCTACCTGATCGGGCAACTCTTTCTGCAGCGCTTCGGCCCCGGGTTTCCCTTCGGGACGCTCTTCATCAACGTCTCCGGGAGCTTCTTGATCGGCGTCGTCGCCGAACTCGCGCTCACGCGCGCGTTCGGCATGACCTCGCTCGTGCGGGTCTTCGTGACGGTCGGCATCCTCGGCGGCTACACGACCTTCTCGACCTTCTCGCTCGACACCCTAACCCTGATCGCCGACGGCGCGCTCCCGCTGGCGGCGCTCTACGTCGGCGCCAGCGCCGCGCTCGGTTTGCTCGGCGCGTACGCCGGCACGGTTCTGACTCGGCTCGCGCTCGGCTGATTATTTTCCGGCGGGGACCAACAGCCCGCCGGCGCGAACGCCTCTCTTGAAGGCGAGATGTCGATCGACGAAATTCCCGTTGCCACCATCGAAGCCGCGCGCGACGGCCGCGCCGAGGCGGCCGAGCGTCTGATTGCCGCCGCCTGGCCGCACGCCTTCCGCATCGCGTATTCCATCGTCCACGAGCGTGCGCTAGCAGAAGACGCGGCCCAGGAAGCTTGCGCGATCGTCTACCGGCGCATCGATCGGCTCCGCGAGGCGGCCGCATTCCGCGTCTGGTTCTACCGGATCGTCGTGCGCGAAGCGATGCGCACGGCGCGCTATCGCCTGCACGCGGCGGCCGAACTGCCCGAGTATGCCGACGCGTCGCTGGGCGATGCGAACCTGCGGATCGACGTGTTGCGCGCGCTGGCCAAGCTCTCGCCGGCCGAGCGCGCGACCACCGTGCTCCACTACTACGCCGCGCTCAACAGCCGTGAGATCGCGGCTGTGATGCGCATTCCCGACGGCTCGGTACGCTACTATCTCATGCGCGCGCGGCGCAGCCTGGAGCGCCTGCTCGGCGATCATCGTCCCAAGCCGCGCCTGGCATCGTTGGGGTCGCATGCACTCTGACCTGCGCGTCGCCGTCGGCATGATGACCGGGGTCGCGCCGCCGCCGCTGCGCTTGGACGCAATCCGCGCGCGCGCGCGCACGCAGGCCGGTCGGGCCGAACGGCGCCTGCGCACGCTCGTCATCGTGACCGTCTTTCTGTGCATCACCGGCCTGGCGTTCGGCGTGGCGCGCGTCGGCGCTCCGCGCGTCGGCGCGCCGATCGCCGCGATGACCCCGGCACCGACCATCACCTAGCCTGGCCGCTCGACAGTGCGATCGCCGGCCGCCTACGCCGGCAACCGCCACCTATTCGTCGTCGGCGGGTTCCGGCGGTTGCTGCAGGAACCAGTGCGCGCTATACGGCTTCCGCTCGCGTAGCATCATCTGCGAAACGGGGATCGGCGTGATCGTCGCTTGCGGATGGGGAACGAACATGTCGCGCAGTGCGTCGCCGTTGAAATCGCGATCCTCGCCACCGAGCGATGCTAGGCCGAAGTTTTCTTCGATGAACCTCAGGATGGCGCCGAAATCGCGCGATCTGTGCGAGACGCCGGGTACCGCATTAGGCGCGATAAAAAGCAGCGGCACGCGGAATCCGACGACGTTGTCACGATAGCCCAGGAGATTGCCCGGAGGGCGCGTGAGCATATAGGGTGGGGCAACGTGATCGAACCAACCGCCGCCGTCATCCCATACGACTAGGAAGGCGGTGTCGCGATAACACGGGCTTTGCGCGATCGTTTCGTACAGCGTCGCGATCCAATAGGGACCGTCGGCATTATTCTCCCAACCGGCGTGATCCGAGGCGTCGCCGTTGGGGGTGATCCAGGAGACTGCGGGTAAGCCGCATTTGCCGTTGAGCCTAAAGGGTTGAACGTCGCGGAAAAACTGCGCCCGATTCACGACGCGCTTGGCGTACTCAGCCGTACCATAAGGAGGTGTGAAAGCCGCCAACGAGTTTTCCAAGCCGTCGTATCCACACGGTGTGCCGCCGCAGTCGAAGGTGTAGTACTTCCAGGAAATGTGCTTGGCGTCGAGCTCGGTAGTGATGTTGGGATAGTTGAAGCACGGGCTTACCTGCCGCACCGGAGCGTTGGTCCACGCGTTGAACAGCGGTACGAGGTTATTGGGCGTTGGACAGCCCCAGTTCCCACCAGACGGGTCGTCGGATGGTCCCAGCCCGGAAACCAGAAAGACGTGTCCCGGAAACGATGGGCCACGCGACGCCGAGAAGAGATGGTCGGCTAACCCATAGGTGTTCGCGAGTTGAATGTACGGATTGATCTCCGCAGGCGGCAGGTAGGAATACGCGATCGTCACCGGTGCTGATGACGGGTTCGGTACGGGTGCCGGCGGCGAAAACTGTTCCTGGGCAAAGCCGTTCATGCGGCATGGCGACGTGCCATTGCGCGGCCGCGGCGTCGGTGTCGGCGCGTTACACTCGGTAAGAATGTACCGACTATAATGCTGGGGATCGTACGGGCTTTCATAGCCTAGAGGTGATAACGGGATCTGACCGCAGGTCGTGACGACGCTCGGATTGGTGCACGCATTGTCGTAACCGAACGCCGCGTAATCTACGCGATGGGCGAGAAGCCCCTGGATCGCCGCCCCAGCGAAGATATTGTCAAAGGTGCGATTTTCTTGAATCGCGATCACGATGTGATCGTAGTACTTACCGTGCAAGACTGCTCCGCCGGCTGCGTGCAGCGAGGGTATGAACGCCGCGCCTTGCGTCGGCGACGTCAATTGCGCGGTGCTGCAAGAGCAAAGCAGTAGCGCTACGGAGAGCGCCCACGGCTTCACGGGGCACCCGCTCCGGGAACAAGCGCGTCGATCAGGTGCCCAGCGAACGGCGCGCCGATGCCGGTAACGAGATCGTATCCGGGACCCGCAGAGTAACCGACCGGGTTCGGCGGCGGAGGACTACCCGGAATCGGCGACGGCGGCACCGGCTGATTGGAACCATAAAGCACGTCGTAGAATACCTTTTTGTACGCACGACTGTGATAGATCGCGTACAGCAGCGGTGCCGGATTGCCGAGGCGATAGGGAACGGGACCACCGGCGGTCGCACAGGACGGCGACTGCTTGCAGGCCGCGAGCACGAGCGCCCACATCGCGTTTGCCATCGGCGCCGCCATGCTGGTGCCGTTACCAAGACCTGGCTGGCCTCCGACCACGATTGCACCACCTGTTTGCGGCGCTGAATCCAGCGCGAGGTCGGGGAGTTCGCGCGCCGACGCGCCCAGCACGCGACGTTGCCAAGACGGCGCCCTAAAGACGATCGAGTATCCGCCGCCGGAACCGATGCAGTTGCATGCACCGCTGGGCGGCGAAGGCTCCGGGCCACCATGAGTCGTTTCGGTCGACCACGCGGTGATTTCGCCGATCACGTTACCGGCATCGTCGAGTGGGACGTTCAGGCCTCCGACTGCCACGGCGTTGACGTCGCTTGCGGGATAGGTGACGCAGTTCGCGCGCATATAGGTGTAACTGCAGTTGGCAGTGGTCGATCCGTTGTCGCCAGATGACGCGAAGAACGCGATCCCTTCGGCGGCGAGCTCCGCGTGCTGAATTTGGCTGGGGCCTTGACCGTTGAGCTGAAGCGAACCATCCTGGAGACTCTCCGACTCGGGGCCGCCGGCGCTTTCGCTGATGGTATCGGCGGTGTCGCTCGCGATGGCCATCGCCAACTCGCTGGTGTAGTCGGAGCCGAACGTGCTTTCGTCGTAGTAATAGTACTCGGGTGCGCCCGGCGCGAGGGCGGCAACCATCTGGGTATCGATCGCCGCCTCGGAACTCAAGCTCGTGGCTGGTACCGGCGTCGGACTTGGCGTCACCACCGTAATCGGGGCGAGCGAGTAGTTGTAAGTTGCCGAGAGTATGGACGCGTCGGTGGCATTGATGAGGCCGGTGCCGAGGACGCCGGTTCTGACGCCAGCGCCAGTGTAACCGACCGAATACGCGCCCGAGTAGTCGAATGCGTGCGAGAGCTGCTGCGGCGTGTAACCGCGGAAGTTCGTGACGTTTCCGCGAATCACACCAACGCTTGAATACGGGCGATACTGAATCAGGCCGATAACACCGCGAATCGGAAGTCGCGTACCGAGATGCGGGGTCGTCCGCGGCGCAACCGCCGGCCCGGTGAGGTACTGATAACGTCCAAACGTGGTGTTGAACGTGCGCGCCATTTGCGCCACCGTTCCGTCGACGCGCACCAGGTCGCGTTGCGGATATGTGACGACGTGCAACCCGCGCGCCGCGAAATAGCTCGCGACCGCTTGATAGTCGTACAACGTGGCGCCGAACTCTCGGGCAATCTGCTGCGGGGTCAAAAATTGGCGATAGTCGGGCGAGCCGGGCGTACTTGCTAGAATCGCATAGTGTAGTAGGCCCGGGATGTTCTTCATGTTTACCTCAACGTAGACGCGCATCGGCGCGTTCTGTCGCGCCGGGCCTATCCGCGTCATGCGGGCGCGCAACGCGCTGCCCCAGTGGAACTGCGACGGCGCGAGTGCTCCGTGTGAGAGGGGAATGCTGCGAGATGCAATCGCAGGCGAAGAGGCGGGTACGGTTCCGGCGCCCGAACATCCGACGGCGAGCGCGACGACGGCAATCAGAGCCGGGACGAGCGTGCGATTCATCGCAAACCTCCGTGAAGTATGAGCTTGGTACGCAGTCGGTCGATGCGCGCCGTGAACTGCCTTTGAGCTCCCTCGGCGACCGACGACGGTATGATCTGCGCTCCCTTCGGGGACGGGAGACCGACCAGAAACTCGCTGGTCGTAACCGTCGCGATCGGCGCGCCGCTGAGGGTAAGATAGGGGCGCGGTTTGACATCGCCGAGCCAGTCGTAGTAGACGTTCATATCGTCGCGCATGACGACGCACCCGACGCCACCGGCGACCAGATAGGTGCGCGTGAGGGTACGCTCGGCGTAGCCGACGATCGTGTCAAGCCGCCATGTGTTGCGCGAAATGAGCAGCGCAGCCTTGCCGGCGATGCGCCCACAGGTTTTTGGTGCCGTGGCCGTCGTGGATGCGTCGCTTTCGGCATACAGTGGCGAACCGCCCGGCGGCGGGGAGGGGAACCAGGCGGGAACGTGCGTGTAAGCCGGTCGCGGCCTCGGGGCAACGCACGGCGAGAGGCTTTGATCGGGGGCCGTGGTCGAGACCGGAATGACCGACGGTGACGACGTCGGCGCAGCAAAACTATACGCAGGTTCTCCCGTGTCGAACCCGTAGCCGTATACGCCTTGTCCGTTGGAACATTCGGTGATGGCGACTGCCTGCGGCGTCCCAGACGGCAACGGGATGCTACCGGTCTCGGAGTAGCTGCCGTCGGCTGCGATCGTGCGCTGGTAGGATTGTCCACCAGAGAATGACTGCACGACGGTGGCAGCTGGAGAGTTGCTCCACGTCTTCCCGGCGGTCGCCGGCGAAGGCGCGATGGCGAGGGGCACCGGATAGACGGTGTTGGTGGTTTGCGCGTAGGTCGTCGCCCACGGTGCAAACTCGAAGGAGACCGTTCCCAGCAGGCCTTCAAAACCACCGCTAGCGGTAAGGTAGGCGTCAGTGCTCTTCACGCTCGTCTGCAGGGCCCCGGCATCGGCTTCGGTGACGTGGACTCTGAACGCGCTTCCATGTCCGATCGACGGCGGTAGCTTTGCCTTTCCGATCAGAAACGACTCGGTAACGGTGGCGGACGACTGAATCGGGGGTTTCGGTGACCCTGTCGGATAGGCGTACGTGTAGCGTTGCACCAGCTGGCCGACCATGGTGTATTGCTGCTGGCTCGGTGGTTGCGGGCTACCGTAGGTGGCGTAGAGCGCGAAGTTATAGGCAATCCCGGCTGCCAGAAAGCGCGATATGCGCGACGTCATGGTGAGCGTGTCGCCGGTAATCGCAGCTGGGGTGGTGTAGCCCAACGTCCAACCAGCGGTCGGATTGCCGGGGTCGTAAGCGGCAACATAGTATCGCGTACCGGCCACGACGTACTCGGAGGGAAGCGTGAAGACAAAAGACGTCCCCGCGCCGAGTTGCACGTTCGTACCTGGCGTCACCGTAAGGAAAAGCAGCGGCACGGCATTGGGCGCCATGGTTGCCACCGGGTTAGCATTTCCAACCACCATCGCGGCGGAGACCTGCTTCACGATACGATTCCCCGGTGTCAGGGTGCCGCTGAATCCCGAGGGGAGCGGGATCGGTACCGCGCTGGATCCGAGCTCGGTGCGCGCGCTCACTTGAAAAGGTGGAATCGGCGGAAGCGATGGCCTTCGTACCGCGCCCATCGCTGTACGCGGCGATTGCGGAAGCGCACCTCCAGCGCCTACCAGGCTTCGCGAGCACGCGCCGACGAGCACCGCCAACGCAAAGACAAGAATGGACGTAATGCGCATCTTCATTCTCCCGAAGCCGCCACAGTAAGCCCGCGACTTAAATCGACCCCGGAACCCTCCCTGTCGAGCAGCGGCGGCAGCCCATCAAGACATCGTAAAGCGATCGTCGCATTGACACACGCCTGGCCGCCCTGGTTCGAGGCGGGTTGCTCGGTTTGCCAGGCCCGGCCCCCACGGGAGCCGAAACGGCGGGGATGCGCAGGCGCGGGACGACTCGGATCGCTGCCGTCCTCGGCCTCCTCGGCGTCCTGTACGGGTGCAGCTCGGGAGGCTACCTTCCCTATGCGCAGCGCGCGCTACCGGCCGCACAGATCGACGCACTGGTCGCCGGTGCCTCGCACGATTCCCACGTGCCACCGGGACTGGTCCGCGCGGTCTTGATGGCCGAGTCGGCCGGCGACCCGTCGGCCATCAGCCGCGTCGGCGCGCAGGGGCTGATGCAGCTCATGCCGGCAACCGCCGCGGCCTGCGGAATCGACGATCCCTTCGACCCCACCGAGAACGTCGAGTGCGGTGCCGGCTACCTGCATCAACTGCTCCGACGCTTTCACGGCAACGCCACGTTGGCGGTGGCCGCCTACAACGCGGGTCCCGGAAAACAATCTTTTACAAATCACTGGGCGAAATGCATTGCCGCTCTAACTCCAGTACTGGAAGAAGTACAGCTTCAGAGCAAGGCCCAGGCCCACATGCAGCGCACCCAGTCCCAGCCACACAGGGAATGCCCTGGAACAACAGGACCCAACAAATCGGTGAAAAGCTGGCTTATCATACCATGCGATTAGTGAAGTACATAGATGTGGTCAGAGGT
>DAIDGS010000137.1 GCA_027459845.1 Vulcanimicrobiota bacterium
GCACTCGATCGAAATCCTCAACCCGCAGACGATGCGCATCTACGACGAGACGCCCGGACGTGGTTTTGCGGTGTCGTTCATCAGCGCGAGCGACGATGGTTTCGAAACGCGCTGCTACATTCGCGACGACGGCGAAGACGAAGACCGCATCACCGATAAGACGGCGCTTGAAAGCATCACGCTCCCTCAGCTCTTCGAGTACCTCGAAGAGATCACTGCGGTCGAAACGACCCCGAAGTGCTGACGTTTTTGGAAGTCTCGGTCGCCAGCCCGCGGGTCCGTTCGTGGGCCGTTGATCACCCCTTCAAGAAAGTCGTCTCGGATGCCCAAAAGACGAGACCCAAGGAGGACCTGGTGGGGGGGGAAGAAAACGCCAGTCATCGGGTGCGAGCGTTTTTTGACTCCACGCGATTTTAGTGAAGGAGTCGATTCATGCCTTTTTCGGCACCGATTACCCGACGCGGCCTGATCATCG
This sequence comes from Vulcanimicrobiota bacterium, assembly GCA_027459845.1. Lineage (GTDB taxonomy): Bacteria > Vulcanimicrobiota > Vulcanimicrobiia > Vulcanimicrobiales > Vulcanimicrobiaceae > DAIDGS01. The sequence continues at coordinate 476 of DAIDGS010000137.1, forward strand.
GCGGCGCGAGCGCACTCGGTCTAGCAGCCTGTGGGTCGTTCCATCCCCCGACGATAGCGCCGGAGCCAGTTAGCCCAAACCGCAGTCACCTTTACAGCCTGATGCGCAAGACGGGAGTGAGGGCGTTTTGCTAGCGCGGCGATGCGGTCGTGCTCCCCGAGTTTCGCTCGACATTCCCCGGTTTCGCCTCGCGGCGGGGCCCGGCTACCTGCCTTCAATCACCGGATGCCGCCGGATTGCACCCTGCCATCTGCGCGACGGCTGCCCCCCCGGTAATTTATACGGTTACCGTTCCCTGCAACTGCGGTAACGTGAGCGTCACCTACACAGGCGACGCGACCTTCGGCGAGATCCAAGCTATATATTACGGGCTTGAAGGCGTGAACCCGGAGGCGGGGGCTATCTTCGCAATCGGCGCCACTACGCCTCAATGCCTAAGGTCCGACCTTGCGGCTGTTGCTTCTGCGGCGAAAACGATAGCGGACGCGATTAAATACGCTGGAACCTACGGCGCAAAGCTGGGCGAAGACGCCGGGTGGTTTTTAGACGGTGAGATCACCATGGCCGATTTCTTCGCCTTGCTCTTAGCCGAGTGCGGCGTTGGCGAGTTGCTCGCCCTATTGGCTCTTGCCGGTGTCACCCTCTACGAGATATACAGCGCAATACAGTGTGCAGCGGATCACATTGGACTGGCACATCATACTAGCCGCGGCGCTTAGCTGCGCGTTCGTCGCCTCGTACCTAATCTCGGTAAGCGAAGGATACGTACCGAGGAGAATGGTGCTGCGCACCTTCGCGCTCGGCCTTGGCGCGGTCGGTGCCGTCGCGCTGTTTGAAATCTGGCCAACCCCGGTCTTACCGTCGGTCGGGTTTGCGCTGGCCATGGTGCTTTTCTGGAGCATCGAGCAGCAGCGGCGCTACCGGGCAAACGTGCTTGCGCCGCCGCTCAGGGCCGAGATACGCCGACGTGCCGCGGAGCGTCGGCGCGAGCGCGCTGCCCTGCCGCCGACGCTTAGGCGTTTCTATCGCTTCGAGCACGAACCACTTCCGCCCGATTTAATACGACACGTGCCCTCGCTGCTCCGACGCTGGCTCAAGATGTAGCTGGGTCGCGGCGCGACCGCTCGGCCTATTTCAAGGCGAAGACGGCGTCGGTGAGCTTGCCGGGCTCGACGTTGAGCGCGCGCAGCACGCCTGGATTGCGGACGGCGTCGGCGGCGATGCCGAGCGCCAGCGCCTTGGGGCGATAGCGCCCTTCGGAACGATTGGCGCCCTCGATGAAGAGCGCGTAGGCTTCGCGCCCGAGCCACACGCTCGCGCTGCCGTCGGGGAGCTTGAAGGCCAGGGTATCGAAGCGCGGCAGCGCACCGCGCTCGCCTTGCGGCAGCGCCGAATCGCCCAGCCGCGTGGCGGCGTTGCGCGGATCGCTATCGGCCGGCAACGCCAGCAGCTTCTCGCGCGGAATCACTTCGGCGAGCGCCGGGCCGATCTGCGGATCGTCCAGCAGCGCCAGCAGCAGTCCGCGCGTGGTGACGAACGGCTCGTGGAGCTCGCGCGCGTAGCGCGCCGCGTTGCGCATCACGCTTAAGAACTCGTCGGTGAGCGGAATCTGCTCGAGCGAGTCGTTCATCGTCGCTTGGTTGGCTTCCCGAACGCCGGGCCCTCCAGCCGTTGCGCCCGGCGCAGTTCGCGCACCCCTTCCTCGATTCGGCCGGCGCGTTTGAGGGCGATGCCGAGGTTCAAGTGGGCGACCGGATTGGCGTCGTCAAGGCGTACGGCGGATTCGTAGCGTGCGATGGCGGCAGGCACGTCGCCGCCCTCCAAGAGTTGATTGCCGAGGTTGACGAGCGCAGCCGAACAGCGCGGATCGCATGCCAGCGCCGCCTCGAAGTCGGCCCGCGCAGCGTCCGCGCAACCGCGCGCCGCGCGCACGACACCGCGTTTGTTGAGCGCGAAGGCGCGCTCGGCGGGCGTCGTGGCGACCGCCGCCAGTGCTGCAAAGCCGGCCTCGGCCTCGTCGTACTCGCCGCGGGCCAGTGCCCGCTGGGCGGCTTCGCGCGCGGACGGCGGGGAAGCGAATCGCCGCAAGAATCGAAACATCGCGCTAGGATGTTCACGATCGACCTGGTCACGCTCTTCCCCGAGGTCTTCGCACCCTTCGTCGGCCTCTCGATCGTCGGGCGTGCCGTCGAAGCGAAAATCGTAGAGGTGCGCTATCACCATCTGCTCGACGCGCTCGAAGGCGCCGAACGCGCCGACGACGCGCCCTTCGGCGGTGGACCCGGGATGGTACTGCGGCTGGCGCCGATCGCGCGGGTCCTCGATCGCCTGATCGCGCAAGCACCGGCCGGCGAACGCCGCGCGATCGTCGTGACCTCGGCGGCCGGTGTGCCGTTCCGTCAGGCCGACGCCCAGCGCTATGCCGGCCTGGACCGCCTCGTGCTCGTCTGCGGGCACTACGAGGGCATCGACGAGCGCCTCGCCGAGCTCTATCCGATCGAAGAGCGCTCGCTCGGCGACTTCGTCCTCACCGGCGGCGAGATTCCGGCCCTGGCCTTCATCGATGCGACCGTCCGGTTGCTCGACGGCGTGCTCGAGCCCGAGTCGCTGCGCTGCGAATCGTTCGCCGACGGCGGCCTCGACTACCCAAGCTACACGCGGCCGCCGGTCTTCCGCGGGGTCGAAGTGCCGCCGGTCCTGCTCTCCGGCGACCACGCGGCGATCGCCCGCTGGCGGCGCGAACAGTCCCGAGCGCGCACCGTCGCCCGCCGCGCCGACCTCCTGGAGGGCCGCGAGCCGCCCCGGGCCGATTAGTGGCTTGCCGGAGCCGCCCGCCCGTGATAGGATTGCGAGGTTTGGCCGCACCCTGCGGCCTCGTTTTCGCATCTTCCGCAGAAAAGTATCATGAACGTCATCGATGTGCTCAACGGCGAAGCCCGCAAGGAACACGTCCCGGAGTTTCGCCCCGGCGACACGGTCAAGGTCTACTCCAAAGTCGTCGAGGGCGGCAAGGAACGCGTGCAGATGTTCGAAGGCGTCGTGACGGTGCACAAAGGCGGCGGCGCGAGCGAGTCGATCACGGTTCGGCGCGTCGCACACGGCGTCGGCGTCGACAAGACGTTCCTGGTTCACAGCCCGCGCGTCGAGCGGATCGAGCTGACCAAGCGCGGGATCGTGCGCCGTAGCCGCCTCTATTACCTCAGCGAGCGCATCGGTAAGGCGGCACGGATCAAAGAAAAGAAGGCCGCAAAGTAAACCCTGACGCCTTTTCAACTGCTGGGGCTGCTGTGCGTGTTTGCACTCGTCCGCCTCGGCCTGAGCGTTCGAACCCTTGCGGCCGACGATCCACGATCGTCGGCCGTTGCCGTCCTGCGCGAGTATCTCGACGCGCTGATCGTCGCTGGCTTGGCGGCGCTGCTGCTCTCGACTTACGTCATTCGCACCTACTACATCCCGTCGGTCTCGATGGTGCCCACGTTGCGCGTCGAGGATATCGTGCTGGTCGACCGGCTGGCCTACAACTTCAGGCCGCCACACGACGGCGACATCGCGCTCTTTCGACCGCCGGTCGCCTTCGAGGGAAGCCCGTTCGTCAAGCGGATCGTCGGTGCGCCGGGCGACCGCGTTCGCATCGCGAACGGCGTCCTCTACCGCAACGGCAGCGCCGTTGCGGAACCCTACGTCAACGAACCGACCGAGTACGACCTGCGCATCGCGCACTACGACATTTACGTCAACGGGGTCGCGCTCTCGCCGCGCACGGCGGATATCCCGCCCAAGTCAATGTGGCAAGCGCCTAACCGGATACCGCGCGGATTCTACCTGATGCTCGGCGACAACCGCAACTACTCCGACGATTCCCACATCTGGGGGTTCGCACAGTTTAGCGGAAAATTCGTCGCCGGACCGCTTGCCGGCAAGGTTCGAGCCCGCTTCGACGGTAAAGCTCTAGCGATCATCTGGCCGTTCGACCACCTTCGGATTCTGCATTAAAAGGACCGACGCATTTTCATGACGCCCACCGAACTCCTCATCATCGTCGGCGCAATCGCCTTGGTGCGCTTACTGCTCTCGCTTCGCCCGGTGAAGGCCGGCTCGAGTGGACGCAGCACCACCTTTGCGCGCGAGTTTCTCGACCCGTTCATCATTGCGGGGATATCGGCGTGGGTGCTGATCACGTTCGTCGGGCGCACGTACTACATTCCGTCGGGATCGATGCTGCCGACTTTGCAGGTGCACGACGTTTTGCTCGTGGATAAGATCGGCTATCGCTTTCACCCGCCCCACCGCGGCGACATCGTCGTCTTTCCGCCCCCGATCCCAACGCCGGACGACTTCATCAAGCGCGTCATCGCCGGTCCCGGGGACACGCTTTCGATCAAGGGCGGCGTTGTTTTCGTGAACGACAAGCCGCTTTACGAGCCGTATACCGCCGACAAACCTTCGTACGAGCTGGCCGTTCGCAACTACGGTATTTACGTGAGCTACGGGGTGGGCTGGCAACGCCTCGATCCATCGCAAGCCAACATCCCGCCGCGCGCGATGTGGAAGGCTCCCAACCGCATACCCCCGCACTGCTACTTCATGATGGGCGACAACCGCGACGACTCCGAGGACTCGCACGTCTGGGGTTTCGCGCAGGATGCCGGAACCTTCGCCAGCGGTCCGCGTAAGGGCAAGCCGGCCGGGTTCACCGGACGTGCCTTCCTGATCTTTTGGCCGTTGACGCAAGCCCGCATCCTCACCGATCCCAATACCTCGCCGACGCCCCCGCCGCAGTAGGCACGCGGAGCGCGCCGTCGAACGGTGAGACTCCGACGTGTCACGACTGCTGCACTGGCGCTCGCTCGCCATCGCCTGGCAAATCGCGATCCTCGGTGCGATCGTCGCGGCCGCGCTCTTTCTGCGGACCCCACAGGTGTCGGGGTTTTCGATGTCGCCGCAAATCCGTTCCGGCGAGTACGTGCTGATCGACACCTTTGCCTATCGCTTCCACGGACCGGCGCGCGGCGACATCGTCGCCTTCCATCACGACAGCGCAAACGGCGAACTCTTCATCAAGCGGGTGATCGGCATCGCCGGCGATCGCATCCGCATCGAGCGTGGCGTCGTCTACCGTAACGGCCGGCGGCTCGACGAACCCTACGTCCGCTATCCCGACCACCGCTCGTTCCCGGAAGTAACCGTGCCGCCGCACGCGGTGTACGTTCTCGGGGACAACCGCGCCGCCAGCGAGGATTCGCGCGCGTTCGGTGCCGTTCCCGATGCACTGCTGGTGGGCAAGGCGTTGGCCGGCATCTGGCCGCCGCGCGCGCTCGGGCGGCTCTGAGCCGCCGTGAGCGTTCAGTGGTATCCCGGCCACATGGCCAAGGCGATGCGCCGCATCGCCGAGTACGTGGCGCTGGTCGACATCGTCGTCGAGGTGATCGATGCACGCGTGCCGCGCGCCGGGCGAAATCCGGCCCTCGACCGCTTGACGCGCAACCGGGCGCGCGTGATCGTTCTCAACCGGGAGGACCTCGCCGACGGCACGATCACGCGGCGCTGGCTCGAGCGCTTCGCCGCGGCCGGCTTCGAGGCGATCGCAACCGACGGGCGCGCACAGCCCAGCGTCAAGCGCGTCGCCGAAGCGATGAAGCGCGTGGGACGGCGCGAGCGCGGACGTGCGCGGGCCTTGGTGGTCGGTCTGCCGAACTCGGGAAAGTCCTCGATCATCAACGGGCTACTCCGGCGCGCGGCAGCCAAGACCGAGGATCGCGCCGGCGTGACGCGCCAACTCCAGTGGTTTCGCCTTCCCCCGGATATCGAGGTGATGGACACGCCCGGAATACTGGTACCGAAGATTGCCGACGCCGATGCGCAGTGGAAGCTGGCGCTGGTCGGTGCCGTGCCGCTCACGCGCTTCGATCCTGAAGCGATCGCCGAATCCTTTCATCGCTGGGTCGACGCGCACGTCCCTGGCGCCGCAGTTCCCGACCTCGCCGCGTTTGCGCAGGCGCGCGGCTTCGCCCGTCGCGGCGGCGCAATCGATCTGCATACGGCGGCGCGCGTGTACCTGCGCGCAGCCGGCGACGGGCTCTTTGGCCGATTCAGCTTCGAGATGCCCGATGACGCCCCGACAGCGTAAGGCGAAGAACTCCTACGAACGCGAACGGCGCCGGCTGCACCGGCTGCACGCATTCGAGTACGCGGCGCGCGCGAAGGGGTTCACCGCCATCGGCGGCGTCGACGAAGTCGGGCGCGGACCGCTGGCGGGGCCGGTCGTGGCCGCGTGCGTCGTCGCCGCCGAGCCGCTCTTCATCAAGGGGTTGAACGATTCGAAGCGCGTTCCGGCCGAGCGCCGGATCGAGATCGCCGAAGAGATCCGCGCGCGCGCGATCGCTTCGGCGATCGGCGTCGCGGACGTCGCCGAAATCGACCGGCTCAACATCTTCTGGGCGAGCGTGTTGGCGATGGAGCGCGCCATCGCGGCGCTTCCCCGCGCACCGGAGTATCTGATCACCGACGCCGTGCGGATTCGCTCGTTCGCGGGGCCGCAGGAGCCGCTCGTGCGGGGCGATGCCCGCTGCGCCGTGGTCGCGGCGGCATCGATTCTGGCCAAGGTCTATCGCGACGCGCTGCTGGTGGCACTCGATCGCGAGGAGCCGCGCTACGGCTTCGCGGCGCACAAGGGCTACGCCACCCCCGAGCACCTGGCCGCACTGCAGCGCTTCGGCCCCTGCGTGCACCATCGGGCCGGCTTCGCGCGCGTCCGCGACCTGCAGCTGACGCTGCGCCTGGATGGCTAGCCGAGCCGAGAAGGGCCGCGCCGGCGAGCAGCGCGCCGCCGCTTTTCTGACGGCGCGGGGATATCGCGTGCTGGCCCGCAACGTCCGGCTACCGGGCGGCGAGATCGACCTCGTCTGCAGCGAGGCCGGCGTGCTGGTCTTCGTCGAGGTGAAGCGGCGCGATACCGGGACCTTTGGATCAGCCATCGACGCCGTCGACCCGGGCAAGCGAGCCCGGCTCCGGCGCCTCGCCGCCGACTACGCCCAGATCGTCGCGCCCAACGCCCGGATCCGCTTCGATGTCGTCGCGCTAGACGGTAATCTGCTTCGCCTCCATCGAAACGCCTTCTAAGGCAATGTTCAATGGAGTGCAAAAAGCGGGCGACGTGACCGGGCAAGGCCGAGGGGCCTGACGGGTGGACTCGCTCCAAGGACGGACGATCGGGAAGCGCTACGAGGTCCTAGCGCTCATTGGCCGCGGCGGCACCGCCGACACCTACCGCGCGACCGATCTCACGCTCGGGCGCGACGTGGCCTTGAAGGTGCTGGTCGAACGCTCCGACGACACCAACGCGCGACTGCTTGCCGAGGCGCGCGCGATGGCGCGTCTCAACCATCCGCACATCGTCGCGATCTACGATGCCGTGGAAGACGAAGGGCTTTCCTACATCGTCATGGAGTTTGTCGCCGGACGCACGCTCGCGGCGCTTGAAAGCGGCGAGTTGGGCTACAAGCGGGCGCTGATCTACATCGAGGAAGTGCTCGAAGCGCTCGACTACGCCAACACGCAAGGCGTCATCCACCGCGACGTCAAGCCGTCCAACATCATGATCGTCGAAGGCGGTCAACACGTCAAACTCACCGACTTCGGCTTGGCGCGGCGCGCCAGCGACGTCACCCGCACCACCCGAACCGGACAGATCGTCGGCACGATCTCGTATCTCGCGCCCGAGCGCTTTCTCAGCAAACCGGCCGACGTGCGCAGCGACCTGTACTCGGTCGGAATCGTGATGTACGAAATTTTCACCGGATCGCTGCCGTTTCGCAACGATCGCGACGATATCGTCGCGACCATGTACTCGCACGTCCACGACCTCCCGACGCCGCCGCGCGAGATCAATCGCAACATCCCCGAGGTTCTCGAGACGGTCATGCTCAAGTCGATCGATCGCGAGCCGGGGAAGCGCTATCAGACGGCACGCGAGTTCATCGCCGACATCCAAATGCTGCTCGGGACGACTGGGAACTCCGCCGCCGAATCGCGCTCGCCGCGCACCTTCACGCCGAATCTCGGCACCGCGTCGAGCGATCCGGGGCTACGCTCGGCGATCGATCGCGCGCTCGCCCCGGCGCGCAACCGCACCGACGCGCTGGAAAACGTGCTGCGCGGAATGATCGCCACCCGCCGGCGCAACTACGACGAGGCCCGCGACGCCTACCTCGTCGCGATGCACGAGTTGGCCGCCGCCGGCAACCAGGTGGAGTTCGCCAAGACGACCCTGAAGTTCGGGGCGATGGTCCTGCAAAAGGCGGCCGACGGACGGCGCGACCGCGACGAGCTTCGGGATGCCGTCAACAAGCTCAACGACTGCCTGCGCATCTTCCGCGAGTACGACCTCCAGGAACAGTTCACGCATGCGGAATACACCATCAACGCGCTCGAACGAACCGCCATCGGAGTCATCTTCTAGCCATTGCCGCAAGCAGCTAAACCGGAGCTCCGGCGCTCCGTTACGCCCTGGGGATCCTTCTCGTGGGGCTATTCCGACGTGGGAGCCGACATTTTCGTCGGGCTCGGCTTGGTGCTGGCCGCAGCCGCCGGCGCCTCCAACGTCGCCTTTCTCTTTGCCGGTCTGGTCTACGTCTGCATCGGCCTGGCCTACACCGAGCTCGCCGCCGCCTACCCGGTCGCCGGGGGCGGGCAGTACTTCGTGCTGCGCGGCTTGGGCGACATCTTCGGCTTCATTGCCGGTTGGGCGGTGTTGCTCGATTTCACGATCGACGTCACCCTCTTTGCCTGGACCTGCGTCGACTACCTCAGCCAGCTCGCACCCGGCCTCACCCAGTCGACCCATCCGTGGGTCCACTTCGGCGCGACCTTTCTGTTGATCGCCGGCTTATGCGTGCTCAACGTCGTCGGCGTGCGCGAGAGCACCGCCTTCAACGGCTTCGTATCGGCTCTCGATGTCATGAGCGAAAGCGCCATCCTGTGCCTCGGCTTTCTATTCGCCTTCCGACCCGAGCTGCTGATTCACAACATGCAGTTCCACTGGCCGTCGCCCTACGAACTGATGCTTGGAATTTCGTATGCGATCATCTCGTTCGTCGGCCTGGAGTCGATCTCACAGGCGGCCCAGGAGACGCAGCGGCCGGCCTCGATCATTCCGCGCACCTCGATCGCGCTGATTCTCACTATTTTGATCTTCGCGCTGGCGTACTCCAACCTCGCGCTCGGGATGCAACCGTGGCATCCGATCCTCGACGCGCACGGCCATCCCATGCAGTTCTGGCAGATCTTCCCGAACAATCCCGACAACCAGGGCAAAGCGGTCGCCCTACTGGCCAGCCAAGTTCCGTTTTACGGCGCGATCGCGGCGCTGTACGTGCCGATTCTGGGCGCCATTCTGCTCTTGATCTCATCCAACTCGGGCGTTTTCGGCAGTTCGCGCATCGCCTACGCGATGTCCAGCACCAACCTGCTGCCCTCGCTCTTCCAGCGCGTGCACGCCAAGTTTCGTACCCCCGCGACCTCGATCATCGCGTTCTGCTCGGTGGCAATCCTCGAGCTGATCTTTGCCGCCCTCCCAGCGCTCGATCCGGGCGCCAAGGCGGTTTACGCCCGCTTCTTCAACGGCGAGGACGGACTGACGTTTCTCGCCGATCTCTATGCCTTCGGCGCGGCGACCAGCTACTCGTTCGTCTTCTTGGCGCTGATCGCGTTGCGTCTCACCGATCCGCTCAGCCCGCGCAAGTTTAAGATTCCCCTGAACGTTCCGATGCGCTTCCGCGGCTTACGCGTCGAGTTTCCGATCGTCGGCGTGATCGGCTTCTGTGGCATCTTCGCGATCCTGCTCTTCACGCTCTACACCCATCCGATCGGGCGAATCGCGGGGCCGTCGTGGCTGATCCTCGGGATCGTCTTCTACATCGTCTATCGGCGCCGTAAAGGTTTACCCGTCTTTCATTCGCAGAAACGCGACTGGAAGCGCTCGCAGATCGACATCCTGCGCAACGCCGGTGAGCTCGAGCTGATGGACGAGTATCTCGCCAACATCAAAGCGACCGACGAGTTGCGCGCCAAGGCGGAGGCCTAGCAATGTTGCTGTTGCGCGGCGGCCTCGCTATCGGAATGCTGATCATCGGAGGACTGCTCCTGGCCCGGATGTTCGCCACCCACGCCCCGCTCGGCGCGATGCTGCCCGGGCTCGTGCTGGGCGCGGCGATGATCGGACTCGGCGCGCATCGTTTAAGCTTGATCGCACGGGCGTTGAGTAGCCGATGAGCTCGTACGTCATTTCGATCTCCCCGGTCGGGGCAATCGTGGCGGCGCTGGTGGCGGTATCGATCGGAACGACGTTGTGGTGGATGCTGCATCCACCGGCGTCGTTCGTCCAGAAGCTCGCCGCCGAAGCGGAGAGTTCGCTGGAACGCATGGTCGGCAGCATCATCGTCGCGTTCTCGCCCGAGATCAACTCCTCGCACATGATGGCACTGGCAGCCAAGCTGGCACGCGGCGAGAAATCGGAGTTGCACGCCATCTACGTGATCGAGGTGCCCTATACGCTGCCGCCCGACGCCGAGATGGCACTCGAGGAGCGCGCCGCGCTCGATGCGCTCGGCGCGGCCGAAGCCCTGGCGCTCAACAGCGACGTGACGCTGCGCACCGAAACGATCAAGGCGCGCTCCACCAAACAGGCGGTCCTCGATATCGCCAAGCGAGATAAGGCCAACCTCATCATCCTGGGCTCGTACCGTGAGGGTCGCTACAGCGGCGCGCCGCTCGGTCACGTGATCGAGGAAATCGCCACCGATGCGAAATGCGACGTGCTCATCGGCGTAGAAGGGAAGCACGGAACCCTGCTGGGGGACTCGCTCGGAGACCCCTCGTAAAATAACTGGAACCGCGGAGGTACTAGGAATGTCCGTCAAACGCATGCTCGGCGCGATGCTCGTCACCGGGCTGGCGCTCGCCAACCTCACCGGCCCCGCTCGCGCGGCGAACACCGCACCGGCGATTACCCAGTTCGATAAGGCCTTTGCAGCGATCAACGACTACTCGTACAAGCTGCACTCGCACGAGGTCAAGGGCAGCGCGATTCAGGAGCGCGTCTACGACTACTGGTTCCTGAAGCCGCATTATGCCAAAACCTACATCGAGTCGGGCGACGGCAAGGGCGGCGGCGGCGTCTGGACGGGCGGCACGCAGGTTAGCGGCCATCAGGGCGGCATCCTCTCGGCCTTCCATCTCAAGGTCGATCTCCACGATCCGCGCGCCGTCTCGCTACGCGGCTATACGCTGCCCGACGGACTGATGCAGAACATCGTGCAGACCTACGTAACGACGCCGGGCACGCTCACGCAGGCCAACGGCGGAAAGATCGGCGGCGTCGCAACCGACCGGCTCGACCTCAAGGTTTCCGATCCGAGCGCCTACGGCGGAATCAGCGAGATGATCCTCTATCTGAGCAAAACCACGCACTGGCCGATTCGCCAAATCCTCTACCAAGGCAAGCAAGACGTGCTCGACCAGCAGTTCAGTGACATCAAGACCGATACCGGCCTGAAACCCAGCGACTTCCCCTTCTAACCGGCGGCCCGCACTCAGCCGAGCGCGCACGCCATCGCGCGCTCGGCGGGTTGCCCATCGGCCGCCGGCCAGGCACCGAGGTCGACGAAGCCACACCGTCGATAGA
>DAIDGS010000138.1 GCA_027459845.1 Vulcanimicrobiota bacterium
TCGGCGATCACCGGCATCAAGGTCGATCCGAATCTCGCGATGACCGGCGAAATCACGCTGACCGGGCAAGTGCTGCCGATCGGCGGCCTCAAGGAGAAGGTCTTGGGCGCCAAGCGCTCGGGCATCTCGAAGATCGTGCTGCCGATGCGCAACGAAGCCGACATCGAGGACATTCCCGAGGAAGTGCGCGCTACGATGACGTTCGTGCCGGTCGAGGAGCTCTCCGAAGTGCTCCATCAGGCGCTCGGCAAACGCTTGATTTCGCCGGTTCCGCTGGGCGGCGGGCACGCACGCGGCGGAAATGTCGTGCCGATGCGCCGCAACGGTATCGCCAAGCGCTCCGCGCGCAACGGCGAACGCAAGCGGCGTACGACGCTGCGCAAGAGCTAGCGCCGGCCCAACCGCGCCGGGCTAGCGCACGACGATACCGCTACCCGGCTCGATCGTGCCGATGACGGCCGGGACGAGCTCGGCGGATCGCAGCGCGGCGCACAGTTCCTCGGTGCGCTCGGGCGCCACGGCGACAAGCAGCCCGCCCGAGGTTTGCGCATCCGAGAGCCCTAAGCGCACGCGCTCCGGAACGTCGCCCGCGAACGTGGTGAACGCGGCGTGCGTGACGGCGTTGTGCTGCGACCCGCTCGAGAGCATCCCGTGCGCGATCAAGTCGAGCACGCCGTCCATGAACGGCACCGCGCCGGCATCGATGGCGGCGCGTACGCCCGAGGCGCGAACCACGTTGCCGAGATGCCCGAGCAGGCCGAAGCCGGTGACGTCGGTGGCGCAACGGACGTCGGAGGCCAGCATTGCACGCGCGGCGGCGTCGTTGAGCGTCGTCATCCAGGCGATCGCCGCGCGCAGGTCGCCGGCCGCGATCGCGCCGCGTTTCGCCGCCGTCGTCAGCACCCCGGTTCCCAGCGGCTTGGTCAGCACCAGCCGGTCGCCCGGCCGGGCGGCCGCGTTGGTCACGATGCGGCGCGGGTCGATCGTCCCGGTGACGGCCATGCCATACTTCGGCTCGTCGTCCTTAATGGTGTGCCCGCCCAGCACCGCGACGCCGGCCGCGCGTGCGACCGCCGCGCCGCCGTCGAGAATTACGCTGAGCGTGGCCAGGTCGAGCGTTTCGGGAAACGCGGCGATGTTCAGCGCGGTGAGCGGCCGGCCACCCATCGCATAGATGTCGGAGAGCGCGTTGGTTGCGGCGATGCGTCCGAAGTCGTACGGATCGTCGACGATCGGCGTAAAGAAGTCGACGCTCTGCACGAGCGCGAGATTGGGTGCGATCAGGAAGACGCCGGCATCGTCGCCGCCGCCGTAACCGACCAAGACGCGCGCGTCGGTGGCCGGCGAAACGCGCGCCATCACCTCGCGCAACTCGGCCGCGCCGAGCTTGGCAGCGCAGCCGGCGCAGCGCGCCAGCTCGGTCAGGCGGATGCCGCCGGTTTGCATCGAACGCCATTTCTATGAGCGAGAGTCTGTTGCTTCTTCCCGGACCGGTGACGGTCGCGCCCGCAGTGCTGCAAGCGATGGCTCGGCCGATGATCAACCATCGCGGTGCGGCCTTTGCCGAGCTCTTGGAGCGCATCGAGGCCGCGCTGCGTCCGGCCTTCGGCACCACCGGCGACGTGATCGTGCTCGGTGGTTCCGGCACCAGCGGGCTCGAGGCGGCGGTTGCCAACACGATCGGCGCGGGCGATCGCGTGCTGGCGTGCTCGATGGGCGTCTTCGGCGAGCGCTTCGCCGAAATCGCGCGCGTCTACGGCGCGCAGGTGGAGTCGCTGCCGATCGCGCTCGGGGCAAACGTCGATCCCGAGGCGCTGCGGGCGCGGTTGGCCGCCGACGCCGACCGGCGGATTGCGGCGGTCTTGCTCACGCACAATGAAACCTCAACCGGCGTTCAGTGCGACATGGCGGCACTCGCGCCGATCCTGCGCGCGCACGGCGCGCTCACGCTGGTCGACTCGGTCAGCGCGTTGGGCGCCACGGCTTTTGCGATGGACGACTGGGGATACGACGTCGTCGTGAGCGCGTCGCAGAAAGCCTTTGCGGCACCACCCGGCGTCGCGTTCGTGGCGGCTTCCTCACGCGCCTGGGAGCGGATCGAGCGCGTCGCGACACCGCGCTTCGCATTGGACCTGCGCCGCGCCCGCAGCGCGAAGGCCGGCGGTCAAACGCCGTGGACGCCGCCGTTGCCGGTGCTCTTCGCGCTCGACGCGGCGCTGCAGCGCTACGCCGCCGAGGGGCAGGACGCCGCCTTCGCGCGGCACGCGCGCTACGCGCGCGGGGTGCGCGCGGCGCTGCAGGCGCTCGGCTTCGCACTCTTCTCGCAGCCCGGCGCGCACTCGCCGACCGTGGTCGCGGCGACGCCGCCGCCCGGCATCGAGGTCGCGGCGCTGCTCGCCCGGCTGCGCGAGCGCTACGGCGTCGTGCTTTCGGGCGGTCAAGCGCAGTTGAGCGGCAAGATCGTGCGTTTCGGCACCATGGGCGACATCCGCGAGCGCGATCTGCTCGGCGCGATCGGCGCGCTCGAGCTGGCACTCGGCGAGCTCGGAGCCGGCGACGTGCGCGCCGGCGGCGGCACCGCGGCTGCGCTCGAGGCGTTCGCGGAGCTGGTGCCGGTCGGGTAGCTCGCCGCGGCTAGTGCCGTTGTGCGTTCAGGTACGGCGCGAGAAAGGGCCGCGCTACCAGCGGCACCGCGGCCAGCACGCTGCGATCGATCGCCGCATCGTAGGCGGTGAAGTAGGGCGCGAGGCGCGAGGCCTGCAGGCTCGCGCGCACCGGCGGCGCGAGCGGAAAGAACAGCCCGACGAAGAGCACGATCCAGACGAAGACCACCGCTTTCACCAAGCCGCACAGCCCGCCGGCCAGCGCATTTCCGGTTCCCAGGATCGGCAGGCGCATCAGCGTTCCGAGCAGCCACGTTGCCGCGGCTACGATCGCATAGGCAAGGATCGCCGTCGCCAGCATGCCGAGCGCGTGCGCGGCTGCGGCGTTCGCGCCGGTTGCGCGCGCGATCGAACCGTCCAGGCTGCCGTTATAGTACCAGGGCGCGAGAATCGCGGCGGCGACCGCCAGTAGGCCACCGACTTCGCGGACGAAACCGCGTTGCAGGCCCTTGATCGTCGCGCCGGCCACGACCAGCACGATGCCGACGTCGACCCACGAGACGCCGCCGATCATTCGCGAATGACGGCCCCGAACCGCTCGCGTAACTCCGCCAGCACGTGCGCGACGGCGGCGTCGGCCTCGTCGTCGGTGATGGTCGCGTCGAAGCGTTGCAACGTGACGCGCACCGCGATGCTCTTGACTCCCTCGCCGACCTGCGCGCCGCGATACTCATCGAAGACGCGTACGCCGGTGCAGCGTTCGCCGAGGCTGCGCGCGATCGCCGCTTCGATCGCTCCGGCGGTAACGTCGAGTGCGACGACCAACGCGAGATCGCGATAGGTCGACGGATAGCGCGACGGCGCAACGTAGCGCGGTAGCCGATACTCGGGCAGCGCGTCGAGGTAGACGTTGGCCAGATAGATCGGCAGCGCCGCGTCGAAGGCTTTGGCGAGACGCGGATCGACCATCCCGAGCGTCGCGACTTCGTGGCCCTCGTGCAGGAGCACGGCGCACTTGCCCGGATGCAAGCCGTTGCGCGCGTCGGCCGAGGCTTCGGTGCGCACCCCGCACAGACTGCGGATCAGCTCCTGCGCGTCGCCTTTCAAGCGGAGGAAGTGCGAGTCGCGCCAGTCCGGCTCGTCGAGCGGCTTGGCGGAGAATCCGAAGAGCAGCACGTTGGACTCGTCGATCGTGCCCTCGTCGAGTGCGAAGACGTGCCCGATCTCGAAGACGCGCAGCGGTTGCGGCAGGCGCGCGAGGTACTCGATCACGCCCGGGCCGAGTGCGTGGCGGAGAAAACGCTGATCTTCGGAGAGCGGGTTGCGCACTTCAACGGCGGTGTGGCTGGGGACCAGTCCGGCGCGCATCGTGGCATCGAAGAGCCTCGTGCCGTGCAGCGAGTGGGTGATGATTTCCCGATAACCCAGGGCGCGCAAACCGTACGCAAGGTCGTTTTCGAGCCGGAACTCGGCGCTGGAGATGGCGTGGGCCGGCACCGACGGAAGCACCGGCGCGATCGCGTCGTAGCCTTCCATGCGCCCGACCTCTTCGATGAGATCGGCGGCGTCGTGGAGGTCGGTGCGCCAGGGCGGTGGGGTTGCCGCCAGGCGATCCTCGCCGAGCGTCACCGCACAGCCGACCGCTTCGAGGTGTCCGGCGATCCGCGCCGGCGCGAGCGCGATGCCGAGGATCCGCGCGACGTCGTGCAGCGCCAGGGCGATCGGTCGCGGCGGTTCGACGGCCGCGCCGAATGCGACCGGGGCCTGCGCCGTCGCTCCCTGCGCGACCAGCAGCGCCGCCGCGCGCGCGGCGCCGAGATCGGTTAGCGCCGGCGCCAGCGCCTTTTCGTGACGCGACGAGGCTTCGCTGCGCAGGCCGAGGTCGGTTGCGGTGCGGCGCACGCGCGCGCCGTTGAAGTTGGCGGCTTCGAGCAGGATCGACGCGGTCGTCGGGCCCACTTCGGAGTCGCTGCCGCCCATCACGCCGGCGATGCAGCGCGCCCCGTGCGGATCGGCGATGACCAGCGCGCGCGGTGTAAGCGTGCGGTCGATACCATCGAGGGTGATCAACCGCTCGCCATCGCGCGCGTCGCGCACCTCCAGGTGGGCGAGGTCGATGCGGTCGGCGTCGTAGAAGTGCAGCGGTTGTCCGACTTCGAGCATGACGTAGTTCGAGACGTCGACCAGCGAGTCGATCGGCCGCTGCCCGGCCAGCGCGAGTCGAATGCGCATCCAGGCCGGCGCGGTCGTCACGCGCACGCCGTCGAAGCGCTGGGCGACAAAGCGGCGACAGTCCGGCGAGGCGAGCGTGACGGAAAGCGCTTGTGGCCGATCGGCGGCGCTGCCGGGATTGGCCGCGAGCGGCGTCCGCAGGGCGCTGCCCAGCGCGCCCGCCAACTCGCGCGCGATGCCGAGCATCGACATCGCATCGGCACGGTTACTGGTGACCTCGACGTCCAACACGGCTTCGGCAAGCCCGAAGTGGCCGACGATATCGCGCCCGACCGGAAGGTCGGCGTCGAGCTGGAGGATGCCGTCTTCGAACCAGTCGGCCGGCAGCGCCAACTCCTCGGCCGAACACATCATGCCCTCGGATGCGATGCCGCGCATCTTGCGCGGTTCGATCGTCAGCGCGGGCAGGCGCGCCCCAATCGTGGCGACGGCGATCGTTTGACCGACCGCGACGTTGGTGGCGGCGGTTGCGATCGTGAGCGGGCGTTCGCCGCCGACGTCGACGCCGGCGACCTGCAGGCGATCGGCGTTGGGATGCTTCTCCAGGGTACGAATGCGGCCGCACACGACGCCGGTGATCGCCGGGCGTCGCTCGATTTCAGCGACCGGAAAGCCGAGCATCGCCAAGCGGTCGGCGACGGCTTGGGGATCGTCGGGCAGATCGACGAACTCACGAAGCCAAGCGATGGGAACGCGCATCTTGTACCGTCGTCGTCCTACTCTAGCGGAGCTGTTCGAGAAAGTCGGGGTCGCTGTTGATGAAGCGCCGGATATCGTCGACGCCGTAGCGGGTCAGCCCCAAGCGTTCGACGCCGACGCCGAAAGCCCAACCCGAGTACACGTCGGGGTCGTATTCGACTTCGCGTAGCACGTTCGGATGAACCATCCCGGCGCCGCCTAGTTCGATCCATCCCGAACCGCCGCACATCCCGCAGCGCTGCAGGTGCCCGTGGCAGCGCGGGCAGGTGGTGTCGACCTCGGCGCTGGGTTCGGTAAACGGAAAGAACGAGGGCCGAAACCGTACCTGCTGCTCGGGACCGAAGAGTTCGCGGCAGAGTCCGCTCAACATGCCCTTGAGGTGACCGAAGTGCACGCCTTCGGCCACCAAAAGTCCCTCGATTTGGTGGAACTGGAAGAGGTGGCGCGCGTCGACGGCGTCGCGGCGATAGCACTTTCCAGGCGCGATGATCGCCACCGGTGGCCGATGCTGCTGCATGGTGCGAATCTGCATCGGCGAGGTATGCGGACGCAGCAGGAGCGAGTCGGTCAACCAGAACGAATCGAACCCTTCGCGCGCCGGGTGATCGCTTGGAATGTTGAGTGCGTCGAAGGTATAGTAGTCGGGCTCGACTTCGGGGCCGACGACGACGGCAAATCCGTGGCGCGCAAAGTACGCGCTGGCCTGCTCGGTGATACGACGCACCGGATGGATCGTTCCGACCGGCGGTTCGATTCCCGGATAGGTCACGTCGACGACCTGCGCCAGTTCGGTTTCGAATGCACGCGCTTCCAGGCGCACCTGCGCGTCGCCGAGCATCCGTTCCATCGCCTCGACGGCGAGATTGATGCGCTTGCCGGCGGCTGGGCGCGCCTCGGGCGGCAGCGTGCCGATGCTGCGCCGGACGCTGGTGACTTCGCCGTTGCGGCCGAGGAACGCGACCCGGGCGTCGTCGAGTGCCTGCGCGGACGGCGCGGCAGCCACGGCGGCGCCGAAGCGTTCTTGGAGTTCGGTCAGTTGTCGATCCAAATCGTTCATCATCGTCCAGAAAAAAGCGAGGCGCCCGGTCTTTACTGTACCGGGCGCCTCGAAAACTCCGTTCTACTTCTCCGCTAGGTCAGGTGGGGCTTGGCGCTGCGTGGATCCGGCGGTAGGCCAGGTAGGCGTCGATCGAGCCGGTTTGGGCGAAGAGCTTCCAGAAAAAGTTCGAGGTTGCCATATAGCGCACGGTCTCCTTTTGCGGAATGGCACGATTGTACCATGCGACTTTTTCAGTCGGTAGTCTTGACTTTTAGGGTGCTCCAGACTCTCTTGACAGTCGCTCGGCCGCCCGTTTTTTCCTCGATCGGCGAACGGGCGTTCGCTAGGGCTGAGCCGCCACGAAGAGCGCGATCGAGCCGGCGATCGCGGCGTTCAGGGACTCGCTGAGACCGCGCATCGGGATCGCGACGCGGCGGGCGCAGAGCCCCTCCCAGCGCCCCAAGCCGTGGCGTTCGTTGCCGACGACCAGCAGCGGGTCGGGGCCGAGCGCGGCCCGGTCGAGCGGGCGTCCGCCGGCCTCGAGACCGACCGCGCGCGCATCGGCGCCCAGGGCGAGCAGCGCCTCCGGGGCGGCGCGCCCCAGCGGCAGCCGGAAATGGGCTCCCATCGCGGCACGAACGACCTTGGGGTGATATGGGTCGACGCCGCGATCGCCGAAGATCGCCGCGCGTGCGCCGAACGCCTCGGCCGACCGCAGCAGCGTACCGGCGTTGCCGGGATCGCCGATGTCGGCCAGGAGCAGCACCAACCCGGTGGGTGCCAGGTCGGCGACCGGCAGCAGCCGCTGCGTCGCTACGGCGACGATGCCGCTAGGCGACTCTACGTCGGATATCTTCCGCATTGCCCGCGCATCGACGGTGAAGACCGCGCTGCCGGCCCGTTCCAGCGCCGCGATGGCGGCCGATCCGGCGAGCGCTTCCGGGGTGGCGTAGATCGCCGACGGCACCACGCCGGCCGCGTGCGCGTCGTCGAGCAACGTTGGACCTTCGAAGGCGAAGCAGCCTTGCTCGCGGCGCCCCTTCGGCGCGAGTAGCGCGGCGACCGCGCGCAGCCGGTCGGCGTGCGCGCCCAGTGCGGTCGGCACGAACGCTTAGCGCGGCCTGCGCGGCGCAACGCGCGCGCGGGTGACGATCAGCACGACGCCGGCAAAGAGCCCGGCCAGCGCGATGGCCACTTTGTCGTTGAAGTGATGGGGTACCACGAAGATGGCCATCGCATACACCGCGATTACGAAGACCACGAAGAAGTACCCAAGCCAAGCGAGCTCGACCAGGATTGACGAACGCGGCGATGGCATCATTGCGTGCAATACGAGGCGCGGTCGCCGACTTCCGCCAACCCCTGCGAATGGACCAGTCTCCGGAAATCCTTGCCTCGCAGACCGTTTTCTCGGGGCGCGTCTTCGACGTTCGCGTCGATCGCGTGCGCTATGGCGACGGTGCCGAGGTCCGCTTCGACGTGGTCGAGCACCGCGGCTCGATCGCGGTGATCGCGACGCCCGAACCGGAGCGCGTGGTTTTGGTGCGGCAGTATCGCCATCCGGCCGGCCGCCCGCTGTGGGAGATTCCGGCCGGGACCTGCGAACCGGGCGAGACGCCGCTCGAAGGGGCACGCCGCGAACTGCGCGAGGAGACCGGGTTGCGCGCGGCACGGCTGCGGTCGCTCGGTGCGCTCTACGTCACGCCCGGCTTTTGCGACGAGCGCTTGGCCTTCTTCCACGCCGCCGAGTTCACCCAGGGTGCCCAGGAGCTCGACGACGACGAACGCATCGTCGTCGCTTCCGTCGAACTCGCAGCCGCTTGGCAGCTCGTGCGCACGGGCGAGATCGCCGACGCCAAAACCGTCCTGGCCCTGCTCTGGATGTCGGGCGACCGAGGTGAAATCGGCCCGGATTTCGGACGATAGCTTAGGATACGGGATGGGTCGTTGCGCCGCTTCAGCGCAACGGTGAGCGGCATGGAGGACGTCGTGGAAACACCTCGCGACATCGACGCGGTTTTGAAGAGTTTGCTCGATCCCCGCTGCGAGAGCATCGAGCAGTCGTCGCTCGCCCCCGAGGACGAAGCCTACCTGCATTCGCTGCTCGCGGCCGTCCGTGGCGGCCGTCGCGCGGTGCTGATCGTCGAGGATCTCGACGAACGCCTGCGCTACATGTTCAGCAACGCCACCCGCGCGGAAGCCGTGACGATGCTCGGGAAAGTCATCGAGACGACCGGCCGCCGCATCGCCGAGAACGAGGAGTAGCCGGCCGCGGCTACGGCTCGAGCAGAATCTCGTCGACCTTGCCGTCGGCCGTGAGCGCGAACTTATAGTGATAGCGCGCGTGCGGATAGACGACCAGAAACTCGTACAACGTGTCGCCGTTGGGCTCGTTTTCACTCGAAATCGGCACGATCGACTGCAACTTTCCCATCGCCGCGAAGTTTGAGCGCTGTACTAGCGCGTCGGTGAGATAGCGGCTGAACTGCGGCGTGAGCTGCGTGCGGTCGATCCGCTTGGCGGCGATGTCGTTCAGCCAGCGCTTCGCACGTTCGAGGACGGTATTGCCGAGATGCACCGCCACCGGTGGTGCGACGACGTCGAGCACGCGCGCGGCGACCCGCTCCGCGGTGCTCGGCACGCCGGGTGCCGCGCTACCGTTCGCGAGTACGATGACGGCGACGTGCGCTTTGGGTAAAACGAAGTTTGCCGCCTGATAGCCGGGCATGGTGGAACGGCTCCACACGAAGCGCTTTCCGCCGCGCGCATCGATCACCCAACCCATACCGTAGCGCGTCGGCCCGAGACGCCCGGCCGGTGCGAACATGCTGCGCATGGCGTCCACGCGCAACAGCAGCGGCATCTCGATGTCCCACTTCGCGAGGTCGTCGATGCACGATATCACGCCGCGCGCGCCGAGCAGCCACGACGGATCGATCGGTCGAACCGGCGCGAAACCGTGGCCCGCACGTGCGTAGCCGAGCGCGTGCGTGGGCGTTAGGCCGGTATCGCCGGCGTAGAGGGTGCGATCCATCACCAACGGGACGAAGATGCGCTGCTCGAGATCGTCGGACAGCGTGAGATCGGTGACGCGCTCGACGATCAGCCCGGCGACGATGTAGTTCAGGTCGTTGGCGGCGTAGGTCGTCCCGGCAGGCGCGGCCGGCGGCAGTGCGTCGACGGCGCGCAGAATGGCGGCAAGGGCGATCTGCCGGCTTTGGTCGCGGTCGATGCCGGGGGCGCTCGCGAGGTCGGGCAGCCCGGAGGTCTGCGTCAGCAGCTCCCCAACGGTAACGGTCTTGGCGACCTTGGCCAGTTCCGGGACGTACTTGACGATCGGATCGTCGAGCTTGAGCTTCCCCGCGTCCACCAGCATGAGGACGGCCGCAGCCGTGAACGGCTCGGTGAGGTGCCCGATCGGGAACTGCGTCTGGGGCGTTACCGGAACGTGCCGCGCGAGGTTGGCAAAGCCGAAGCCACGGGCGTAGACCACCGCTCCGTCGGCGACGACGCCGACTGCCAGGCCGGGAACGCGTTCCCGGTGCACGGCGGCTTTGGCGATGCGATCGATGCGCGCGACCGCAGCCGGCGCGAGCGGCCCATCGGCCACTGCGGCCGGCGCGGGCAGCAGGGCGCCGATCCCCATCAGGATCGCGCCGAGCACCGCGCACCGCCACCAGGTCATGGCTGAGACTTAGACTCGTAGGCGAGTTGGGCCTCGGCGACGACCCGGCCACCCTCCATCAGCGCCAGCCGATGCATCACGTGACTGTGTGGGAGGTAGAGCATCGCCACGTTGCCATGCGGAACTGCGGCTCCGAGATCGATCGCGTTCCCGTCGTGCATCCAGACGACGCGCAGCGCGCGCCGTGCGTCGCGTACGATCACGACGTACCACGATCCGTCGCGTGCGTACATCACGCGCGCCCGCCTGCCGCTGAAGTCGGCGCTGCGAAACGAGGCGCTCGCGAGGCGGTGCATGGCCGCCGCCTGTGCGTTCATCGCCGCGTTCATGCTGCGATTCTGCTGCCACAGGTAGAGCGAGGGAAGGAAGCCGACGATCAGGATCGCGGCGACGGCGCTTACGGTCGCGCGCCAGCGCGTCCACGTGGACTGCACGCGCACGCGAGCCGGCGGCGCGACGTGGTGCTGCGGTTCGCACGCGAACAGGCGGGTCGCGTCGCGTTCGGCCTCGCCCAGGAGCCCAGCGCAGGCCGCGCAGCCGGCGACGTGCGCGTCGACGGCAGCCCGTTCGGCATCGTCGAGCGCGCCGAGGGCGTAGAGCGCCGCGTCGTCACCGATGTGCGCGTTCACGGCTCACCCAGCGCGGCGGCGAGCTTGCGCAACCCGATCGCGATACGGCTCTTGACGGTGCCGAGCGGAGCGTCGAGTTCGCGGCTGATCTCGGTGTGGGTCTTGCCGCCGTAGTAGGCGAGTTCGAGCGGGGTGCGCTGTTCGGGCGGCAGGGCCGCCAGCGCGGCGCGCACGCGATCGCGTTCGAGCGTGTCGGTGATGCGCAACTCGTCGTGTTCGTGTGGCTCGGCGGCCAGCCGTTCGGCCAGACGCGTGCGCCGACCGGAAGCGCGCACGCGCGAAATCGCCTCGTTGCGCACGCAGACCACCAGAAAGCTGCGTACCGCCCCGCGCGCCCGGGTGTAGGCGTGCGGGGAGCGCCACACGCGCGCGAGGGCGTCGTGCACGCAGTCGCGCGCGTCCTCGGCGTTGCCGAGCACGTTATACGCGCTCGAGTAGAGCAACGGGAAATAGCGGCGATAGGCGGCGTCGAACGCCCAACGCCGGTGCGCTGCAAAGCCCTCTTCGAGGGATTCGTCCGCGCTGGAAACCTGCACGCTGCCGCCGCTTCGACGGAGCAGCGGGCCAAAGCCTGGAGGCGGCAGGGTCGCGGCGCGAGCGGTCATCCGAGGGGAGAACGCCCGCGCCGCCGTTGCGGATTATTTACCGGCGGCTTGCTTCGCCAGGTTCAGGAGCGCTCCGAAGGCTTGACTGTCGGAGATCGCGAGCTCCGAGAGCGCCTTGCGGTTGAGGTTCACCCCCGACTTCTTCAGGCCGTTGATGAACTTCGAGTACGAAAGTCCCTCGCGCCGGACGGCCGCGTTGATGCGGCTGATCCAGAGCGAGCGGAAGTCGCGCTTGCGAACGCGCCGGTCGCGGAAGGCGTAGGCCAGCGACTTGAGGAGCGCCTCGTTGGCGACCCGGTAGTTGCGCCGCCGCGCCGCCCGAAAACCCTTGGCGAGCTTCATCACCTTGCGCCGGTGCTTGAGACCGCTCACGCCACGTTTGATGCGTGCCATCGCTTCGAACCTCCCTTACACCAGGTACGGGATCGTCGGCGCGAGGCGCTTGAGATCACCCTTGAAGGTCGGCTGGTCTTTGCGGAACTTGCGCTTGCGCTTGCTCGACTTCTTGCTCAAGATGTGTCCGCAACCGTCGAACTGATGACGGTGCAGCACCTTGCCGTTGGCCGTCACTTTGACGCGCTTGGCGGTTCCACGATGGGTGCGAATTTTAGGCATTGCTGGGCTCCTTGTCGTCTTTCTGCTCTTTATGGAGCGAGAATTTCGGCGGACCGGTCGGCGTCGCTCGCGGCGCCAGAATCATAAACATATTGCGGCCTTCGAGTCGCGGCTCGCGCTCGATGGTCGCCAGCGGCGTCATGTCTTCGGCCATCCGATCGAGCAGCCGCCGCCCGAAGGTGGTGTACGTGATTTCGCGACCCCGGAACATGATCGTGACTTTGATCTTGCTTCCGTCGAGCAACAACCGCTCGGCCATGCGCGCCTTGGTCTCGTAGTCGTGGGTCTCGATCTTGGGCCGCAACTTGACTTCGCGCAGTTCGAAATGTCGCTGCTTCTTACGTGTGTCTTTATCTTTCTTCGATTGCTCGTACTTGAGGCGGCCGTAGTCGGCGATTTTGCAAACGGGCGGCTGCGCCGTGGGCGAGATTTCGATCAGATCGAGTCCGGCCGCGCGCGCGCGCGCCTGGGCTTCGTCGGTCGGCAGGATGCCGAGTTGCTCCCCGTTTTCGTCGATAACGCGAACTTGGCGGATGCGAATCTGATCGTTGACACGAAGCGGTCGTGCGATGAGAACTCTCCCGTACAAAAAGCAAAACAGTGCGTTGCCGGAGCAACCCACTGCGCGAAGGACGGCCGGCGTCCCCCTTGCGTGAATACCGGATCGCCCGCAGGCATCCGGTGAGCGGGCCTTGCGGACCGCTGCTTCGGCTTGCCGAGCATAGCACGCCCGGCCGGGGCGGTGTCAACGCCGTCGGTCGGCCGGTTGGGCTTAGCCGAGGGTCGCCAGCGCCTGCCGGCAGGCATCGAGCAGGAAGGCGATCGCCGCGTCGTCGATGACCAGCGGCGGGGCGATCCGAAGCACGCGCTCGTGGGTATCCTTGGCCGCGACGCCGCGTGCGAGCAGCGCCTGCGAGAGCTCGCGCGCCGGCCGGTCCAGTTCGATGCCGATCAGCAGGCCGCGGCCACGCACCTCGCGCACGAGCGGCGAGGCGATCGCGCGCAACCCCTGGACGATGGCCGCGCCGGCGTAGCGCGCCCGCGCCGCCAGGTTCTCCTCGACGATGACCGCCAGGGCGGCTTCGGCGACCGCCGAGCCGAGCGGGTTGCCGCCGAACGTGCTCCCGTGGTCGCCCGGCGCAAAGAGGTCCATCAGCTTGCGGTCGGCGAGCGCGGCCGAGACCGGATAGAACCCGCCGCCCAGCGCCTTTCCGACGACCATGACGTCCGGCTTGATGCCGTCGTAATCGCAGGCGAACAGGTCGCCGGTGCGGCCGAATCCGGTCTGAATTTCGTCGGCCACGAACAGGACGTCGTGTTCGCGGCACGCCGCCCAGGCACGCTTCAGGAAGCCCTCCGGCGGGACGTTGACGCCGCCCTCGCCTTGAATCGGCTCGATCAGGATGGCGGCGGTATTGGGGGTCAAGGCGCGCTGCAGGGCGTCGGCGTCGCCGAACGGGACGGCGACGAAGCCGGGCGTGAGCGGTCCGAAGTCGGCCTTGTACTCGGGCGTCGTGCTGGCGCCGATGGCGGCGCTCGTGCGGCCGTGGAAGTTGTCGTTGAAGACCACGATCTCGGCGCGGTCGGCCGGGATGCCCTTCACCCGGTAGCCCCAGCGACGCACCAGCTTGATCGCGGTTTCGACGGCCTCGACCCCGGTGTTCATCGGCAGCGCCGCCTCGAAGCCGGCCAGGCGCGTGAGCTTCTCCAGGAATCCCGGCATCCGGTCGTTGCGCAGCGCCCGCGAGGTGAGCGTGAGGTTGCGCGCCTGCTCCACCATCGCCGCGTAGATGCGCGGATGGCAGTGCCCCTGGTTGACGGCCGAGTAGGCGCTGATGCAATCGAGGTAACGATTACCCTCGACGTCCCACAGCCAGACGCCCTCGGCGCGCGCGACGACGACGTCGAGCGGGTGGTAGTTGTGCGCGCCGTAGCGCTCATCGGTCGCGATCAGCGCCCGGGTGCGGTCGGAGGTTCCATGCATTGCGATCACCGAGCGCCACGTGTGTTTACCGGGTCGAGCCCGAGACCGCGGGGGCGCACAACGCCCGCGTTCGAGGAACACTTCGCCCAACTCCTTAAGGACGCTTGACGTGTCTCCCTCTTCCCGACGCTTGGACGATCTATTGGCCCGCGACGATGCGCGGATCGCCGAACGCGGCCGAACGATCGCGCTGCTGCACGGCCGGCGCACCGAGCGCGCCGTGATCCTGCTGCATGGGATGAGCGCGAGTCCCGCCCAGTTCGAGCGTTTCGCCCGCGACCTGCACGCACGCGGCGACAACGTGCTGGTGCCGCGCCTGCCGCGCCACGGCTACCGCGATCGCATGACCACCGCCCTGGCCGACCTCACCGCCGATCGGCTGATCCGTGCGCTCCATCAATACCTGGCGATCGGGGCCGAGCTGGGCGCGCAGGTGACGATCGCGGGTTTCTCGCTGGGCGGCTTGCTGGCAGCCTGGGCGGCGCAGCACGTCGGCATCGATCGCGCGGTGGCGATTGCGCCGTTTTTCGGCGTCGCAGTGCTGCCCAACCGCTGGATGAATCCGCTGGCGGAACTCATGCTGCGGCTGCCCAATCGATTTCAGTGGTGGGATCCGTTGGCGCGCGAACGACAGCAACCCGAGCACGGCTATCCGCGTTATGCGACCCATGCGATCGCCCAAGCCTATCGTATTGCGCGCACCGTGCTGCGCGACGCCGCCCGGACGGCGCCGCTGGCAGCGCACGTTGCGATCGTCACCAACGCCAGCGAATCGGCCGTCAACAATCGGGCGATTCGCCGGCTCTATGCGAGTTGGACGGCGCACCGAGCGGCGGGCGTCGAAATGCTGGCGTTGACCGGGTTGCCGCTTTCGCACGACATCATCGAACCGATGCGTAATCCGGCCGTGGCCGACCGCGTGTACCCCCACTTGCTCGCGCTGCTGCGCGGCGAAGGCGAGCGATGATGCGCTGTCCATGGGCGACCACCGATGCGATGATCGCGTATCACGACCGTGAGTGGGGCGTGCCGCTGCACGACGACGACCGGCTCTTTGAGATGCTCACGCTCGAAGGTGCCCAAGCCGGCCTGAGCTGGGAGACGATCCTGCGCAAGCGCGAGGGGTATCGTCGCCGCTTTTACGATTTTGCAATCGCGCGGGTGGCGCGGATGACGCCCGCGGCAGTCGAACGCGCGCTGACCGATCCGGCGATCGTGCGCAATCGCTTGAAAGTCGCCTCGACCGTCGCCAACGCGCGCGCGGTTTTGGCGGTCCAGCGCGAGTTCGGCAGCTTCGATCGATTCCTATGGGGCTTTGTCGACGGAGCGCCGGTCGACCGGCGTCCACGATCGATGCGCGAGGTCCCGCCGGCGAGCGCACTTTCGCGCACGATTGCCGGCGAGCTGCGCCGGCGCGGATTTCGCTTCGTCGGTCCGACCGTCGTCTATTCGTTCATGCAGGCGACCGGGATGGTTAACGATCACCTGATCGGATGTGCGAGCCGTGGTCGCCGCCGCACCTAGCCGCCCGGCCGGCGACTATGCCGAAGCCTGCCGGCGCGCGCGTGCGTACATGGAACGCGACGGGGAGGCGGTGCTTCCCGAGGCGCGCACGGCGCTGCTGGAGTGCGGCGGCCGTACGCCGCTGGCGGCGGTCCTGCTGCACGGTCTGACCAACAATCCCGCGCAGTACTGTGCCCTCGCGCCGCTGCTGCAGGCGCAGGGTATCAACACCTTCGTGCCGCGCATGCCGGAGCATGGGTACGTCGATCGTATGACGCCCAACCTCGCGTGCCTGACGGCCGAGATGCTGGTCGACGCCGCGGGGGAGGCCGTCGACATCGCGGCCGGGCTGGGCGAGCGCGTCGCCGTGCTGGGGATTTCGATGGGCGGCGTGCTAGCCGCGTACTTCGGCGCGCATCGGCGCGTCGATCTCGCGATACCGATCGCCCCGGATTTCGCGCTCCTGCAGCTGCCGTACGGCGCGAGCCGCTGGATCGAGCGCGTCGGGCTGTGGCTGCCGAACTTCTTCCTGTGGTGGGATCCGCGGGTCAAGCAAAAGCTCGTCCCGCACACCGCCTACCCACGCTTTTCGACGCACGCGCTGATGCAGACGCTGCGCATCGCCGACGACGTCGTGATCCCGGCGCGCACCCAGGCGCCGCTGGCGCGGCGCATCGTGACGATCGTCAACCGCGCCGACCCAGCCGTCAACAACGCCGTCGCGCGCGACGTGTGCCAGGACTGGTGCGAGCGGTCGGAAGGGCGCATCGAGTACCTTGAGTTGCACGACCTTCCCGAATGGCACGACATCATCGAACCGCGCGGTCCGCACGCCTGCGCCGACCGCGTCTATCCGCGCCTGCTCGACGTCCTTGCGGGTGGGGCGGGCGTCGCCGCAGCGACCTAATCCGCTGGAGCGATCGTCGAGAACGCGCGCGGTCAAAGGCGCGCCGGCTCGGCGGCGCTTACTGCGCGACGAAGGCACCCATCGCACCCAAGTCGGCGTCGCCGAACGAGTGCGTCACGAACGGATAGCGCCCGGCTTGCTGTACGGTGAACTCCAGCATCGCCCCATCGCCCGGGGCGATCGCCATGGTTTGCAGGCCGTGCAGCGCGTTGGCGGGGTTCCCGCCCACGTAGGCCGTCTGGAGAATCGTGCCGACCACGTGAAAGGCCGAGAAGTGACTCGGTCCGGCATTCACCACGAACAGCCGCACCGGTCGATCGACCGCGATCTTCAGTGGGTTGGTTGCATACTGCATGGCCGCGCCGTTGAACGTCACATAGTCGGGTAGCGCCTTTTGCGCCTTGACGAAGTTGCCTTCGTAGAGGTCCGGACGTCCCGCGACCGCCTGCGTGTAAAACTCGCTCTGTACGAGGACGTACGACCGCATCGCGCCGTGCGGCCAGCCGCGTTCCGGATCGACGACGATGGCACCGTACATGCCTTCGCTCAGGTGCATGAGGACGGGCGGCGTGCTGCAGTGGTAGAGAAAAACGCCGGGATAACGCGCGACCCACGCAAAGTGCAGGGTTTGGCCGGGGGCAATCGTTTGGTAGGCAACGTTGGGCGGCACCAGCGCCGCGTGGAAGTCGATCGAGTGTCCGATCGCCGACCTATTCGTCAGCGTGACGTCGACGGTTTGCCCGACGCGCGCATGGATGACCGGCCCCGGAACCGTCCCGTTGAAGGTCCATGCGCGGTAGCGCACGCCGGGCGCGATCGCGACGGTCCGGTCGAGCAATACCAGATGCACGGCGACGGTGTCGCCGTCGGGAACGGCCGGGAGAGCCGCCGGATCGGTCGGCGGCGGAATCGCCGCGCTGGCGTCGTTGGTGACGGTTGCGCGCACGGGAGGGACGTTGACCGGCGCGTGCCCGGCACACGCCGTCGCTACAAACATCGCAAGCAGCGGAATCCCGGCGAAAGCTTTCATGGGCCGAGTATGCCGGACCGCTTTGGAGTTGATATGAACGTCTTGAGAAGGTTCGAAGAACGCGTGTTTTAGATCGGATCGAAGGCGCCCGTCAGGATCAGATGCTCGGAGAGTTCGCGCGCACGGCGGTAACGCGCGCGCGTTTCGAGCCCGGCGTCGGGCGGCAACTCGCTCAGGATGCGATCGAGTTCTTCATCAAAAGTGGCCGTCAGCGAGGCCGGCGTGTAATCTCCCGGAAAGCGCATGCGTTGGGCGATCATCAGTCGATAGATGCGATCGGTCGCGAGATCTTCCATATAGCCGTCGAGAAGGCTCGCGCCGCGGCCCTCGAGGACGCCGTTGCGATAGCGGATCACCGTCCGAACGGCGGCCCGCGTGCCGGCCAGCGTCGTCGTGCCGACCCCGTGCGGTATCGGTCGTAGGTCGGGATGCGCGTCGGCGAGCTGCGGCCGGCGCTCCAACTGATTGGGCGCGGGGAACTGGGCGACCGCAATCGCGTTCTGATCGGGATGCCCGGTCCACGCGCCGTCCATCAGGCACGCGGCTTCGTTCTGCTTGTCGCGCGCCAGGACGTCGAGCGCGCGCGCGTTGAGCGCCGGATCTTCGCGGCTGGGATAGAGGGCGGTCATGCCGCCGATCGCGAGCGCCCCGTGACGATGCGCGATCTCGGGGAGGAGCGTGCGTAAATTCTGAAAGAACGGCACGTCGAGCGGGATGGTATTGCGATCGGGGAGCAGCCAGTTCGCGTCGTCGAGATTGAAGTGAATCAAACTGGCCATGTAGTCCCAGCGCCCCAGATTCAGCCCCACGATGTAGTCGCGCAGATTGTAGAGGAACTCTTCCATTTCGTAGGCCAGCGGGTGCGATTCCACCAGTGCCATCGCGCGAATCGATCCGGGCTCCCATCCTTTGGCGGCGCGCAGCGCGTCGAACAGCGCGCTCCACCAGAGCGCTTCCTGCGCCGACTCGGATTTTGGAATGTAGATTCCGAGCGGGTGTTGCAGGCGCTGATAGTCGAGCGAGTAGACCAGGAGCGCGCAATCGAAGAGCGACGCGCTGGTCGTTTCGCCCTCGATCACACCGCCTTGCATCAGGTGCAGTCCGCGTACGCGCGTCCAGACCGCGGTGGTGCTGGGTGCGATCCCGACCGTCGCGTTGCGCTTGCGGTCGTCGTAGCTGAGCGTTCCGTACAGCGCGCGCACGACGTTGCGATGACCGAGCATCGCATGATCCCAACGATTGACCATCGAGTCTTCGAGATCCAGCATGACGCCCGGCGCGCCGGAGTTGAGCATCTTGACGACCAGCTCGGCGTCGTCGGCCGGTCCGGTCATCTGGTTGCGTTGATCGCGGCACCAGTCGGGGACATCGACGCGCCACGCGGTCGTCGTGGCCGCCGAAGGCGAGAGATAGTTGGGGCGGTCGCCCGCCAGCGAGCGTTCGAGGCGAACGCGGCGCGCGGCGGCGAGCCGCTGCGCCTCGGGCGTAAAGCGCGCGTGCAGCGGCAGGTAGAACTCGGCAAACCCCGGCGGCAGATCCCGCCCCAGCACGAACCCGGCGGGTGCGACGTTCATGCTCACGCTACGCGGGAACCGGAACCGGGCGCGCCTCGTCGGTGGTCGCGCGGTCGTAGAACTGTTCGGTCTCGGTCGACCCGGCCAGCGCCGTGGTCGACGATAAGCCCTCGCTGATCGCGGTCGCGACCGCGTCGAAGTAACCGGTACCGACTTCGCGTTGATGGCGCGTGGCGGTGTAGCCCATCGGCTCGGCCGCGAACTCGGCTTGCTGGAAGTCGGCATACGCCGCCATGCCGCGCGCCTTGAAATCGTGGGCGAGGGTGAAGAAGCTGTAGTTGAG
>DAIDGS010000139.1 GCA_027459845.1 Vulcanimicrobiota bacterium
GAAGCGCGCCAGATACGACGGATAGCCGGGTACGTCGGAGGCGTCGAAGTAGCCGCCGACGCGCAGGCTCTGCCGTAGTCCGCCGTCGGCAGCAACGCGCAGCGTGCCGATTTCGAGCGGAACGTCGATGCCGGTCGTCCCGCCCAGGCCCAGGTCGAAACCTTGCCCGCGGGCGGCGTAGCGCGGGTCGACCGCGTAGGCGCCGGTTTCGGCATAAAACCCGGCGTTGGGGGCAAAACGAATGCGCGCGCCCCACTGCGACGAGGGATAGTACCCGTAGCCGCTGTTGTTGGGTGCGCCCAGCGGCGTGCCGCAAATGGCATTGTTCTGATAGAAGCACCATAGGTTGGCACCCCAGTAGGTTGACGACGCCGCGAAATCGTTCTGCATCACCAATCGGCCGACGCTCACGTTCGCTTTTGCGTTCGCGAAGCTCTGTGCGTAGGCCAACTCGGTGAGGCGCGGCGTCAACGCATCACCGTAGATCTCTTGCACCGATCCCAAGTTGCCGATCGCGTTGGTCGAGAGGCCGCTTCCCCAGCGCTCGGTGACGATCGCCTGGAGCGTGCCGGCGTCGGTATGCGCAAGCGCGCCGAAGTCGACGTTCACGCCCAGTTGCACCTCGCTTGCATAGGCGCTACCGCGCTGGAAGCCGCCGCTGGTATTGGCGGCAAACTCGCCGACGTAGCGGCCGAAGATGCGGACCGGTCGCGCGGTGGGCCGCGCCGCCGGCTGCGGAGTCGCCGCCAGGGTCGCGGCGGCGAGCAGTGCGGCGATCACGGTGCCCGCATCGTCGCGTCGAGCGCGGCGCCGTCGACGCGTCCTACCAGCCGCGCGCGGTCGGCGCGCTCGTAGGCGTTCCACGCCGCGGTGAGCGTTCCACCGAGAAAGCGCAGCTGCGCGCGAACCTGTCCGCTCGCCGCGTCGAGGGTCACCGTGCCCGAGATTGCGAGGTCGCGCGTCCAGCGCGCGTCCGCGAGGTGAACGGTCGTTATGGAACCGGCCGAGCTGGCGGTGAAGCTGCCGCCGCGTAACCCGGTGCCGCGTACCGCACCCAGGTCGTTAGCGCGGGCGAGCGCATCGCCGGCGGCGAGCACGGCCGTCGCCGCGCGGCGCAGGGCGAGCGTCGCAGCGCGATTGGGCGGGAGCGGGTGCGCCGGCGGCACCTCGCCGCTGCTGCGCGCGAAGGTGCGCACCAGACGCAGCGGTGGAATCCGGCTCGCGCAGTGCGCATCGTAGCGATGGTGTGCGATGAAACTGCGGATGATGCGTGAGGCGCAGTCGTAGGGATCGTCGATCCCGGTCACGTGACCTTCGTTCGCGACGATCACGCGGCTGCGATCGGGAAAGAGCGCTGCGGCGGCATCGCCTTCTTCGGGTGTCGTGATCGTATCGAGATCGCCGGTGAGCACCAGCGTGGGGACGGCCGGCATACTCATGCCCGGTGGAATCCGCGTGCCGGCCGGGTGCTCGGGTGCCGCGACCGGCCACGTTTGGCAGAGTGGGACGTAGGCATAGTCGAGCGGGATCGTCAGATACTCTTCGAGGCTGAATGGTGCGAACATGGTGGGATGCACGCGCGCCATGCGGGTGAGGGCGCGGTTCCACTGCGCGATCCGTTCGTGCGGCGGCGCGCGCATGTCGTAGACTTGCGGGTTGTCGCTGCAACTCGCCGCCGCGAAGAGCCCCTGGCTCAACACGCGCGGATCGCTTGGGGCGCTCTCTTCGTACGCGTAGGCCTCGCGCGCGAGGCGCACCAGCGGTGCGCGGTCGCTCCGGAGGTACGCGCGCGCCGCGGCGTCGAGTTCGCGGTAGACGATCGGGTCGAGCCCGGCAGTCGCCATCACGAAGGCGAGTTGCGTCGGCGTGACGCTCGCGCCGCGCGTGCGCAGTACGCCCACCAGCGTGCGGATGCGTGCCATCGTCGATCCGCCGCGCGCCGCGCAGCTCCGCGACCGTTGGCAGACCAGGTTGAAGGCGCGCCGGATCTCGGTTCCGACGCTCGGGTACCAGGGATCGCCACCGACGACCGGATAGGCGCCGTCCAGCACGATACTGCGCACCATGGTGGGATGTCGCGCCGCAAACGTCTGCGCGAAGAATGTCCCATAAGAATCGCCGTAGAGGTCGATGCGCGCGATATGCAGCGCGTGCAACAAGGCGGCCAAGTCGTCGGCGGCGAGTGCCGATCCGTAAAGGTCGGCGCTCGCCCCGAGTTGCGCGCCGCAGCGTGTGACGTTGGGCAGGGTCATCGCGCGTTGGAGCGGCGGGCAGTCGATCGCGTCGGAGTTGCCGGTGCCGCGGTCGTCCATCAACAGCAGATCGTGCGTCTGCAACAGTCGCCCGAAGAGTTCGCGATAGCCGGCGCGCGAGGCGCCCGAAGGATACCCGGGACCGCCTTCCGCGGCGACGATCACGCCCTGCGACGGCGCGTCGTGGCGGGCATGCGCCAGCCATGTAAAGGCGATCGGAATGCTGCCCTTCACGCGACCCGAGGGATCGAGCGGTCGGCGCAGCGTACCGCACGCGTACCCCGAGGCCCCGTGGCAGGGTCGAAGCGCCAACGAACCCACCATCACGAGCGCGGCTAGCATCTCTGCCAGATCAACGCCGGAGGGTGGCATGAATCCTGCCGCGCTGCATTCAACTCTCGCTCGGAGGCTTTCGTCGAACGTGAGCGAGGTGAATCCAGCGAGGTGAATCCGATGAAGAACGCATGGCGGGTACTCTGCATCGCGACATCTGCCGTTGCGATTGCGGCGTGCAGCAATCAGCTCAAGGCCACCCCGCAGGCAACGCCGGGCGGACCGCTGCTCGGTCTCATTTCGGCATCGGTGCCGTTGCCGTTACACGGCGGCGCGCTCACGCTCTCGGATGGCAGCGCGGTGATCGTACGCAAAGGAACGTTGAGCCGTGGGCAAACCGTGACCGCGGTCCACGATCTCACCGCCGTCGCGCCCGCCCCCAACGCCGCCTGGCTCTCGATTCCCGGAACGCTGACGGTGCGCTTCCAGTATCCGCTGATCGCCGCGCTGGTGCCGCCAACGCCGCCGCCGCATCGGCACCCGCCGTCGCCTGCGCGTCTGCCCACCGCGGTGCGCCTGGCAATCCCATATACGCCTGCGAGCGGATACCACGCCGTGCAAACCGTGATCGTCACGGCCGGCTATCCGAACGGCACCACGCGCCGCTTCGGCTTGCCGGGAAGGCTCGATGCGGCGCACGGTCGCATCGAAACCGACGTGCCGAGCGCGTTGGCCGGTGGCGCGACGTCTCTGCAGCTCTCGCTCGCCGCCGACGCACCGGGATACGTGCTGCCCTCTCCGGGGCCGCGCTATTGGACCGGCACGCAGTGGAGCAGCAGCGGGACGATCGATCCGAACAAGCGGACGCTGGTCTTCGTCCATGGGATTTTCTCGAGCGTGGAGAGCGCTTTTCCGTGCGCGCAGCAGATTCTCGACGCTGGCGGCTACCAGCAGGGCGTCGGCCTCGACTACAACTGGACCGATCCGCCGCAGGTAGAAGGTCCCGTCTTGGCCGCATTCCTCAACTCGCTGGCGAAAGCCGGCCTCACGTCCTTCGACATCGAGGCGCACAGTTATGGCTCGGTCGTTACCTATGCTGCGCTGCCGAGCGTGCATGCGACCATGCCGCACGTCGTGACGCTGGGTGGACCGTTGCCGCTCGAAGGCACGCCGCTGGCCGAGGGCCCGCTGCTGCGCCTCGTGCTGGTCGCGCTGGCCGACGTCTTCGTGGGACCTCCGAGTCTGATCGACCACGCCTATGCGAGCGGCATGGTCGCCTCGATGGCGACCGACAGCAGCGAGTTGCAAGCCATCGAAATCGGCGTGCGCGGGATGAAGGCGAAGCCGGAGTTCATTCAAGTCGCCGGCACGAGTGAGTACCCGGACGAAGCCTATCTCTATCCGATCCTGTACTTTTACATCACCTATCCGTGGGACGGAATCGTGGAGCAGATCGCGGCAACCAGCACCGATATCCCGGGCGCGCTTCCCAAGTCGTTTCCGCTCGAGCACACGCAGTTGGAGTGCACGCCGGCGGTGATCGACTACGTCGGTGCACAGGTGCATCCCCCGGCCCTGCGCCTGTAGCGCGCTATCCGCCGTACGTCGGGACCCTAGTCGCCGGAGGGCGTGTGCGTGAAGGCTGCACGTGATGAACGTTGCAGTGGTAGCGCAGCACCTGGCTGCGCGCGGGGTCGCGTTTGCCCCTGCGATCGCTCGCGCGGCGGCGCGGCACGGTGTCGACCCCGACCTATTGGCTGGGGTCGCCGCTCAGGAAACCGGTGGCCCCGGCAGCAACGCCGGGCGTAACGTCGTCGGCGATGGCGGCCACGGACACGGCGTCTTTCAGATCGACGATCGCTGGCACGCCTTCGCCGGCACGCCGCAGGCGATGAACCCCGAGCGCAACGCCGACTATGCCGCCGGGATGCTCTCCGGCTTACTGCGGCAATATGGAGGAAACGTGCACGAAGCTCTCTCGGCGTACAATGCCGGCGCGCCCAACCGCACCGGTACGCTGACCACCTGGAGTGACGGCCAGACCCTCGGCTATGCCGATTCGGTCGAACGACACGTTGCTCGGATCGCGGGAGCCAACCCGAGCCCGATCGCCGAGAACGGTCAACCCTCCGGCGCTCCGCTCGGCGGATCCTACGGCGAAGAAGCCCTGGCGCAGCTCGCCGACGAGATCGCGTCGCTCGGCACGCTGATGAATGCGGCGCAGCAGATGCCGATGGCGCCGCCGACGCTGCCGTCGCCGGCGCAGCCGCAACCGTATCGACCGAGCGAAACCGATTACAGCAGCCTTTTCGATGACGCAAACGCGTAAAGGAGCCTGACATGGCCTTTCTCCTCCCCATCCTCGAAGGCGCCGGTGCCGGGCTACTCGGCAACGTGGTCGGCGGCCTTTTCGGCGGTAGTGCCGGCGGCGCGATGCAGAATGGCGCGATGAACGCGCTCAACCAGCAAGATGAGAGCTTCCAGCTCGGCATCTACGCCTCGGAAATCCAAAACCAAGAGCAGCTGCAGTTGCAGAGCGAAGCGTTCGATCAAATGATGGACGAGCGTTCCGAAAACATGCGCGAGGTGAACACCCTGCGCAACGTCGACATGGCGCAGCGGAAGAACGACGACGCGATCACCAAGAAGTTCATCCAGGCCATCAACGAGTGACCGCATCGCTCGAACCGGCGCGCGCGCCGCGCACGGCCCGCGGTGTGCCCCGCGCGCACGCGACCGGCGCGGCCGCCGGTACAAATGCCGGCGATTCCGCGGCGGCGCACGCCGTCGATGCAATCGGAACCGCCTTCGATGCGCGGATCGAGTTGGGCGCCGAGATGGAGCGCGAGGGCGAGGCGCTCGAAGCCCTCGCGATGGCCGAGATCAAGAACGACGACGCGATCATGAAGAAGTGGATCGCGCTTGTAGGCTGAAGGAGGGTTGCGGGCTGTGGTATACTTCACCCTTGCCCGCGGGCCATTAGCTCAGTTGGTTAGAGCGCATGCTTGATAAGCATGAGGTCCCTGGTTCGAGACCAGGATGGCCCACCATCTCCGCCGCTCCGCGCGCCTATCGTCGGCTCCGCCTTTCGATCCCACACCGCCGCCGCTTGCGCCGCTTCCAGCGCTGCCGCCGGTCGCCGGCGATCCTGCGGTACCGCTATTGACCGCAGCCTCGGGGCTCGCCGCTTCCGCCGATGCCCCATAGATCGCCGCGCGATCGGAACCCTGCCGCGCTCCGCCTACCCTCGGCCGAGGATCGCGGCCGCGGTGTCGAGCGCGCGCTTCCACGCGGCGTGATGCGCCGCGTACGTCGGGTACGACGGATCGTCGGCAGTCAGCCACTCCTGGGGATAGAGTTCGAAGATCTGCGCGTGGTTGGCCATCGCATAGGGCAGCAGTTGCGGCAGTGGCGCGATCTTCGTTCCGGCCTGCAGGGTGAAGTTGATCGGTTGAAACTCCAGTGGAACGGCGCCGGCGTGGGCGGTAAAGGCCGCGCACCAATACGGCACGCTCGCGTTCTTGGTACACGGCTCGACCACGCTTCCGTAGTTTCCGGAACCGAGATTCTCGGTGCCGAAACCGACGCCGTTGGCGGCCGCGGCAGCCGCGACGCGGTCCGCAACCGGGTACGGCGCGGCTGCGTCAGCGAAGGGGTTGAGCGCCACGAGTTGCTGCACCGTGGCGCCGGCGTCTTTCGATGTGCGCGCGATGTAGCGCGTGAGCGACGCACTGAACTCGGCCCAGTACTTCGCCGAAAGGCCGTATTTTTGCCAGGCGGGGAAGCACGCGCCGTCGGCGCCGTGCTGCGGAAAGTCTTCGGCGCCGGCACCTAAGCCGAAGCGCATGTAGCCGATCCGCGGGTCGCGACCGTAGCGCTTGATGGCGGCAGCGATGAACGCACGGTACGGCGTGCTATAGCCCGGCTCCCAATAGACCGGCGTCGGCGGCCCGACGCTCCCCGGCCCCGGATCGGGGCACGGTACCACGTCGACGGCGTTGCTGCCGGTCTGCGCCAGCACCCACGCCGGCGTCGCGGTGTCGGTCGGCCCCACCTCGTTGGTGCCGTCGAAGAGCAGGTTCACGCGCTTGTGGACCGCGGCCCAGGGTGCGATCGCGCGCTCGACGACCGAGAAGTCGTACTGGCGTCCGGCCGTCGGTCCTTTATCGATGCCCGACCACAGCACCACGATGCTGGCGCCGCACAGGTTGGGATCCTTGGTGAGATAGCGCAGGATCGCGGGGTTTTTCTTGACCTCGACCGTGCTGTACAGCCACACCATCAAGCCGTGGACCGCACTCGGATCGGCGGCTCCCGGCGCCGGGCCGCGACAGGTTACGGCGGCCTGCGGCTGGGCCGCGGCGCGGCGCGCGAGAGCGGCCGGGACGGGGTTGGGCGCGGCGGCGGCGCAGCCGCCGACCAAAACGCTCAGGCTCGCGGCCGCCAGCCAGGCTCGGGAGCGGGGATGTGCCATGTTTGCCTCCACGCGCGTTGCGCGGGGGTCCTTTCGGTGGCCGGCTGCGCGGCCCTATGACGAGGGCGTTTGACAAGCTCGGCGGCCCCCCGTAGAATGGCGAGGTTGTTCGTGGGCCCCGCCCGGAGGTGGGGCCTTCGTACTGCACGACGCTTCGCATACCTATGACCCGCTCGCATCGCATCGACATCGG
>DAIDGS010000140.1 GCA_027459845.1 Vulcanimicrobiota bacterium
CAGCACCGAGAGCGCCGGCGAGTTGAACGAATAGCCGACCACGGTCCCCAGGAAGGTCGGGCCGCCGGCGATCAAACCCGCGAGTCCGATTTGACCCCACGACGGACGCATCCGTCCGACCAGCGGCGCCGCGACGCCGAACCCTTCCGTCGCGTTATGTAAGCCGAAGCCGACGATGAGCGCGATGGCGATAGCCGTCGCGCCGCTGGCGGCCGATGCACCGATCGCGAGGCCTTCGGCGAAGTTGTGCGCGCCGATGCCAAGCGCGATGATCGCGGCTAGGACGAGCGGGTTTTCGGCTTCACGCGCGAGCTTTCGCGTCAGGTGTGTCGCAAAGCTCCCGAGTCCGACCAAGCCCAGCAGCAAGCCGGCGACGAAGATGGCGCAAAGGCCGAGTGGAAACGGAGCGCCGGCGGTATGCCAGGCATTGAGTCCTTGCTCGATCGGAATGATTCCGTTCGTTGCGATCTCGACGACGAGATAGAGCAGAATGCCGATCGCGAGGGCGTTGAGTAGGGCGATCGTGCGCGGCGAGACGCGCTGCGCACGTGCGATCGGAAGGCCGAGGAAGATGGTAAAGCCCGCGATGGCACCCAGCAATACCGTGCCCCAGAACCCAAGCGGTCCGGGCGGCATCGTGGTTTTCATGGCGGCCGCCATCGCCGTGCCCATGTTGGCAAAGACGTTCGGCGTGCCTTCGTAGTGAATGGCGGTGATGAGCCCATCCGGCAGCCCTTGCGAGTTCTCGATGTGGTCCATCACGTGGCAGTGCACCAGCCACGTGCCGGGCTGAGCGTCGGCCTTGACGATCACGTCGATGCGCTGACCCGGTCCTACGAGTACGGTGTCTTCCTTCACGGGAACGGTCAGTGGCACGGCGTCGCGCGCCACGATCGTTTGATAGTGGCCGTGCGTATGCATCGTGTGGAACTCTTCGCCGGAAATGTTGATCCAGCGAATTCGGAAGCGCTGGCCTTCCCTGACGTTGAGTTGCTGCGTGAGCGGATA
This sequence comes from Vulcanimicrobiota bacterium, assembly GCA_027459845.1. Taxonomy (GTDB): domain Bacteria; phylum Vulcanimicrobiota; class Vulcanimicrobiia; order Vulcanimicrobiales; family Vulcanimicrobiaceae; genus DAIDGS01. The sequence goes on from DAIDGS010000140.1 coordinate 1,009, forward strand.
TTCTTTGCCGTTGAGGGTGAACTGATTTTCGGAGCCGCTGCGCACTTGCCACGACGAGATCACCTCGAGGAAGTCGTGCGCAAGGTTGCGCTCGTACGGGAGCGGGTGCGTCGGCAGAACGATGATCGCGCCGTAGAGCCCCGAGTCGAGCATCGCTTCGTTGTCGTGGGTGTGGTACATGAACGTGCCGGGGGCGCTGGCACGAAAGCGGTATTGAAAGGTGCCGCCGGGTGGAACCATGGGCTGCGAAATGCCGCCGACGCCGTCCATCGTCGGGGGAATATCGTGAATGCCGTGGAGATGGATGGTGTCCGGTGTCGTGTCGTCGTTGCGATAGTCGATCACCACCTCGTCGCCTTGCCGAACCTGGATGACCGGCCCCGGCACCACGCCGTTGTACGTGTTGGCCATGACGGTCATCCCGGGCTTGAGCGTCCAGGGTGCCTTCCGCTCGACCAGATGGAAGATCCGAACCCGTCCGCGCTTCTGCGGGATCGCTTGGTACGAACCGTCCGGGCGGCGGAAGACGGGTGACTCGCCCGGCGCCGGGGTTGCGACCGGGATGGGGCCGGCGATCGGCTGCAGCCCGAGCGCCGTGTTGTTCCCCAGCAGCGCGTCGGCATCGGCCGCGGCACGCAGCGGAGCGAGTGCCGCCGTGGCGACGAGAAGGGCGATGGCGAGCCTGAGTCCAGCTCTTATGCGTAACGACGACAACATTTAGGTTAGCCTAAGTTTGCAGCTAGGCTCCCCTTCACCTGCCCCTCTCTGGCAGAAAAATAAGGAGCCGCGGGGTCGCGTTACCGGGCGCCGCGTGAAGGCGTGCGCCGCAACCGAGCAGCAGGCCCAGCTCTCACGCGAGGGCGAGCCGGCTGCAACTAGCGATCGCATGGTGCGCCCGGCCAGAGTCGAACTGGCAACCTTGGGCTTAGGAGTCCCCTGCTCTATCCAGATTGAGCTACGGGCGCACGAAGCCACCCCTGTTTTCGGAATCTTGGCCAAGGTGCCTGGGAAGCGCGGCGGAGAGCCCGGATTGCCCGAGTGCCGGCCGGGGGTCTCCGCCGCACCGAACGCGCCTCCCTCGGCCGCGGCTGCCTGCCTCCGCCGAAACGACCCGCCTGTCACGGTCGCCGTCGCCCGTGCCGGCTGTCGGAGCGGACCCGGGTCGCGGTCTGCGCGCAATATCGATCGCGTACGGATGTTGCACCATGCCGCCGTGTCCTGGCCGCGAGGAGACGCGTGTGGAAAAGGGGACAAGGTTATCCCTCTTCGCCCCGCGCGAAGCGGACCGTTGCACTGTCTCCGGCGCTGTGCTAGAGTTAGTGTTCGAACGGACTGCGGGTCCGTTTATTTCATGTTTGACGCCGGGGACTAGATGGCCAAGAAGGAAACCCGGGTGATGGTGGTGATGGCCTGCACGGAGTGTAAGCGTCGCAACTACAACACCCAGAAGAACAAATCGAAGACGACCGACCGGCTCGAGCTGAGCAAGTATTGCCGCTTTTGCCGCTGTCACCGCGCACATCGCGAGACTAAGTAGCGCGACGACCACGGAGGGCGGTGGCGCAATTGGTAGCGCAGCGGTCTCCAAAACCGCGGGTTGCAGGTTCGAGTCCTGTCCGCCCTGCCAGCATTTCGGAGTGAATCATTGGTGAACGAGCAGAATAAAAAAGCGGTCGCGACGACCTCGGCGACTGACTTCGTACGCGGAGTGATCACCGAGATGAAGCGCGTGACGTGGCCGACCCGCGACGAGTGGGTCTCGGCTACAGTGCTGACGATTGCTCTAGTCGTGACAATCGGCGTTTTTACGTTCTTGCTCGATCAAGCTTTCGGTAAGCTCTTCGATTTGATCCATCCGACCATCGGGTAAACGCGGAAACACTATGTTTGATATCGATCGCGAGCATCTGGAAAACGAACAGCCTTTTGAGGCCGCACCAGCGGTCGACGATGCTGCGATGGGCGACCTTGAGGGCTCGATCGACGACGCGCCTCCGTCCGTAGAGCGCGAAGAAGCCAAAGGCGATTCTGGTGCGTCTCCGACTCCAAAGGACGACCGCAACTGGTTTGTCGTTCACACCTATTCGGGCTATGAGAACAAAGTAAAAGCAAATCTCGAGCGACGCATTCATTCGATGGGAATGCAAGACAAAATCTTCCGCGTGCTCGTCCCAATGGAAGATGAAGTCGAGTTCAAGGACGGCAAGCGCAAGATCACTCCGAAAAAGGTGTTTCCCGGCTACGTGCTGGTCGAAATGCTGATGGACGATCAGTCTTGGTACGTCGTGCGCAATACGCAAGGCGTAACGGGGTTCGTCGGCAGCCCAGGGCCGGGTGAAAAGCCGGTTCCGCTGCAAGACAAAGAAGTCAAGACGATCTTGAAGCAGATGGGAATCGAAGCACCAAAGCTGAAGATCGATTTCAAGAAGGGCGATCGAGTCAAGGTTACGTCGGGCCCGTTCTTCGACTTCACCGGCGTCGTCGACGACATTCAACCCGAGAAGGAGCGCCTACGCGCGCTTATCTCCATATTTGGCCGCGAAACGCCGGTCGAACTGGAGTTCTTTCAGGTGGAGAAAGTCTAGCGCATTCGCGCTCGGCTACAGGAAGTTTCTCACCGGAGCGACCCCGACCGGTGAGCACGTTTAGGGGCAGAGGCGCGGCACGAGCCGCACGTCGTTAAGGAGAAAGACATGGCTAAGAAGGTCGTCGGAAAGATCGGCCTGCAGATTCCGGCCGGCAAGGCAACGCCTGCGCCGCCGATCGGCCCCGCACTTGGGCCCTACTCGCTCAACATCATGGATTTCTGCAAGCAGTACAACGAACGTACGGCTTCGCAGGCGGGCATGATCATTCCGGTCGAGATTACCGTCTTCGAAGACCGCACGTTTACGTTCGTGACGAAGACGCCGCCCGCGTCGTTCCTCATCAAACAAGCGCTGAAGATCGAATCGGGCAGCAAGGAACCCAATCGCAACAAGGTCGGAAAGCTTACGGATGGACAGCTGGAAGAAATTGCGAAGGTGAAGATGCCCGACATCAACGCCAACGACATCGCCGCAGCCAAGAAGATCATCGCTGGGACCGCGCGTTCGATGGGCGTCGAGGTGGAGAACTAACATGCCGCAGCATCACGGAAAGCGCTTCAAGAAGATCGCCTCCGAATACGATCCCAAGACGCTGTTTTCGACCGGTGAAGCGATCGAGCTGGTGAAGAAGAACGCCAACGCAAAGTTCAACGAAACGATCGAGGCGCACATTCGCCTCGGCGTTGATCCGAAAAAGAGCGACCAGAACGTACGCGGCACGGTGTTGCTTCCGCACGGAACCGGCCGCACGGTGCGCGTGATCGCATTCGCCAAAGGCGATAACGCCAAGGCTGCGGCGGAAGCCGGCGCCGACCTGGTTGGCGATGCCGACTTGATCGACAAAGTCAAGGCCGGTTTCACCGACTTTGACGTTGCCGTTGCGACGCCGGACATGATGGCAGCCGTCGGTAAGGAACTCGGACGCGTGCTCGCGCAGAAGATGCCGAATCCGAAAGCCGGCACCGTCTCGCCGAACATCGCCAACGCGATCCGCGACATCAAAGCCGGTAAGGTGGAGTTCCGGTTGGATAAAACCGGCATCATCCACACGATTGTCGGCAAAGCGAACTTCGAGGCCAGCCAGTTGCTGGAAAACGTTAGCACGCTGCTCGACGCAATCGTTCGTGCCAAGCCGTCGGCTGCGAAGGGAACCTATCTGCGCAGCGTGACGCTCACCAGCACGATGGGGCCGGGCGTCAAAGTCGATCCCAACCGGGTCAAAGCAACCGCATAACATCGCCCAACCGGCCTTACCGCTTGCTACGAGCGGTAAGGCTGTGTTAGGCTAGCCGAGGCTCCGAAGACCGTAGGATGGCCGAATGGCCGTAACCGGCTCCCAGCGTGGGAGTGCCCTACCGAGGATGCGATGCACGTTCCGCGCACGCGCGCGGGTTGGCAGCGCTCTCCGGTCGGATGGAGCGCCTCAAGGAAGCAGAGAGATTGACATGCCAACCGCACGCAAAGAAACCGCGATTCAGGAACTTCGCGACCGGCTCGCCGGCGCGCAGAATCTGTTTCTCACGGATTACGCCGGGCTGACGGTCGAGGAAATCACCGCGTTGCGCACCGAGTTGCGCAAGGACGGTAACACCTACTCGGTCGTGAAGAACACGCTGTTCCGCATCGCGGCCGGCGATCAGCTCGCCGCCGCGCTCGATGCCTTTCTCGCCGGACCGACCGGTATCGTCTTCGCACCCGGTAGCGATCCCATCGCTCCGGCGAAGGCGATCGCGAAGTTTGGCGACGAACGGAAAAAGCTCGGCATCAAAGCGGCGTACATCGACGGAAAACTCGTTGACGCCAAGCAAGTGCACGCGCTTGCCCAACTTCCCCCCAAACCCGAGCTCATCGCCAAGTTGGTGGGTTCGCTGGCTAGCCCGCTGCGCGGTCTCGTCACCGTGCTCTCGGGCAATCAAAGCGGCCTCGTCCGCGTTCTCAACCAAATCCGCGAGCAACGAGAAGCCGCGGGAACGACCGCATAGGAGAATACATTCATCATGGCAGTTGCCGAACTCATCGATCAGATCGATAAACTCACCGTCCTCGAGTTGGCCGACCTCGTGAAGCAGCTCGAAGAGAAGTACGGCGTCTCAGCCGCCGCACCGGTTGCCGTCGTCGCCGGCGGTGCCGCCGCCGCCGCACCGGCCGCCGAAAAGACCGAATTCGACGTGGTACTCGCGGAAGCCGGACCCGAGAAGATCAAGGTCATCAAGGCCGTGCGCGAGATCACGAGCCTCGGACTCACCGAAGCCAAAGCGTTCGTCGAGAGCGCGCCCAAGGCCGTCAAGGAAGGCATCGCCAAGGACGAAGCCGAGGCGATCAAAGCCAAACTCGAAGAAGCCGGCGCCAAGGTCGAGATCAAGTAATCTCGTCGTATCGTCGCGAAGAGCGGGAGCGCTAGAAAGCGCCCCGCTCTTTTTTTATCCAATCGTCATCGAGGAGATCGTGTGCCGACGCATCATCTAACTCTCTGGCAGCAGCTCGTTCCGGTGCTCATCGTCGTCGCCATCGTCGTGGTGCGCATGTTGCGCCCGCAGCGTATCAGCGTCACGCGCATGTGGGTCACGCCGATCGTGCTTGCCGCACTCGCCGCATTCGCCATCTACGGCAGCGCCCGCTTCAACCCCGCGCCCGCGTGGGAAATCGCCGTCGGCCTTGCGATCGGCGCGCTCGCCGGCATTCCGGTCGGCCTCCTGCGCGGACACCACACCGAGGTCCAACTCACCGAACGCGACGGCACCATGCTGCTCGGATCGTCCTGGATCACCGCGTTGATCTACTTCGGCGCGTTCGGGTTGCGCGAAGGCATCCGTCTCGCGATGCCGCAGCGCGGTAGTCTCGCCGCCGCAGTCGGCGACGGCTTGCTCGCCTTCGCGATCGGTTATATCGTCGCGAGCTACGTCGCGATTTACCGCAAGTACGAGGCGAAACTTCGCGCAAAGGCTTCCGGCTCCGGCGGCGAATAGCCCGGCTGCGATCACCCAACGCCATGTGCGGCCGCACGCGCCGCGCCGTGGAGGAAGCGAAATGAAACAGCTATCGCGACGCGAACTTATCGCAATGAGTGCCGGCTGGAGCGTGCTGCTCGCCGGATGCGCGTCGCGCGCTTTGCCATCGAATGCGAATCTCGCGCCGTCTGCCGGCGCACGATTCGGTCCCGATGCAGGCATCGTCGCGCAACTCAATCGCTTCATCCTCGCGAACTGCGCGTCGGCGCCCTACGCCACCGCTGCAATCTACCACAACGGCAAAACGTCGCTGCACGGCTACGCGCAGGGCGTACCCAGCGCAAAGGTCGATCCCAGCTGGATCTTCGGCATCGGTTCGAACACCAAGGTCTTCACCGCAACGATGCTGGCGCGTCAATGCGTCGGCATGGCGCCTGCGAAGCACCTCACCGATCCGGTGATCGACTACCTTCCGGCCTCGGTCGGCAAGAACGGCACGTCGATCAAAGCCGTCACCCTGGTCGATCTCGCTACGCACACCGCGTCGTTCCCCGATAGCGTCGCCGCCGAAGCGAAGAACACGTTGTTCTTCGATCGGCCGCCCGATGCCGCGCAAATCGCGTGGTGGACGAACTGGAACAACACCGGAAAGCCAAACGCACACAACCTTTGCGTCGGAAAGACGCCCGGCACGTGCTATAGCTACTCCGATTGGGGATTCATCACGCTCGGTTTCGCCGTCGCCGATTCGAACGCCGTCGCCGGCCGGCACTACACCGAGGTGCTCGCCGCCGACGTCACCACGCCGCTCGGCTTGAGCCATACCGGCGCGCACCTCAAACTCTCGGTCAAAGGTCACGCCAAGAACGGTAGCGTCGAAACCAAACTCCCCACCGATTTGCGCTCCAACGCACCCGATCTCTTACGCTTTCTACAAGCGCAACTCGGCGTGCTCGGCGGTGTCCCGCGCGAACTCCAGCGCGCCATCGCGCTCACCCAAATGGTGCACTGGAAGGGCGCCGACTACGGTAACCCGCACATCAACGTCGGGCTGGCGTGGCAACTCCCCGTCAGTAGCGGGCAGCCGCAGCTGATCTGGAAGAACGGTGAGGCTGGCGGTTTCGCGTCGTTCATGGGCATGATTCCCTCGGCGTCACTGGCGGTCGCGATCCTCACCAACTCGGATGCCGCGAATCCCACCAAAGCCGGCATCGGCTTCCTGCGCGCCATCGGCGGCTAAGCCGGTCGTGCGCCGCGCGCAGTCGCGCCGCCCGCTCGCGCGATGAACGCCGGCCGGATTCGTCCAGCGGCGGGCCGAAAAGGAGACCTATATGCGGGATCCCAGGTCGATATCTTTCGCTCGGAATCGAGCGGCGCGCACGTGGCCTCGCCGCGGGTACGCTAAGCTGTTCGCTCGATTGAGCCACGTCGCGCAAGCGCTTGCGATCGCGTCGGTCGTGAGCGGCTGCGCCGCCAATACTCCCACCCTGCCGGGCAAGGCTGCATCGACGTCCGGCATGATGCGCTCGCTCGACGCCCGCCCCCACTTTGCATTCGCATGCGATCCTTCACAGTATTTAAAGCGCAGCGTCATAACGGTTACGGCCGACCACGTCGTCTGGCTCCCGACGTTCAAAGCCCATAGCATGATAGTGTACTACCCCGTTGCGGGATTCTGCGGGATCGACAACTCGTTTTTGGGCAAAGATCAGGTCGTGCTTTCGACGTTTAGGGTACACATCCCCGATGCGTACAGCACGGTACACACGAGCATCAAAGCG
>DAIDGS010000141.1 GCA_027459845.1 Vulcanimicrobiota bacterium
CTGCCCTGCAGCCGCACCCGCACCCGTGCCCCACGGGCGGCCGCGGCTTCGAGCGCGGCCACCACCGGTCCGCGCGCGAGCGTATAGGCGTCGACCTCGACGGCGCGCGCGCCGGCCAGGGCGGTGAGGAGGTCGGGAACCGAACTCAGCGCAAGCACCGTGCTCCAATCCCGACAAAGGTCGCCGTCGGCAAGGCGGCGACCGGTAGGAGAGGGTCGCGCCGCTTGGAAAGCAGGCCGGACACTCATGACCTCGACCCCGACGCACGAGCGAGCCGACGGCGACAAGGGCGCCTTCGTGCGCGAGATGTTTGCGCGCATCGCTCCCCGCTACGACACCGCGAATCGCGTGCTGACCGCCGGCCTCGACGAGCGCTGGCGCCGGCGCGCGATCGCGTTGCTCGCGCCGCCGCGCGACGGCAGCCTGCTCGATCTCTGCTGCGGTACCGGCGACCTGGTCTTTCATCTTTTGCGCACCGATCCGTCGCTGCACGTCACCGGGCTCGATTTCTGCGCACCGATGCTCGAGCGCGCGCGGGTTCGCGCCGGCGGCGCGCGCGGCGACGCGGCATTCGTGGAAGGCGATGCGATGCATCTGCCCTTCGAGGCGGCAACCTTCGACGGCGCCACGATGGGCTTCAGTTTGCGCAACGTCGTCGACGTCGACCGCGTGCTACGCGAGGTGCTGCGCGTGCTCAAGCCCGGCGCGCGCTTCGTCAACCTCGACGTGAGCAAGGCACCGAACCGGCTTTGGAAGCGCATCTTCGACCTGTACTTTTACGGCGCGGTTCCGCTGATCGGCGGACTGGTGGGCGGCTCGCGCGCGGCCTACACCTATCTGCCCAACTCGCTCACCAATCATCCCAACGCCGAGGAACTGCGCGCGCGCTTCGAGCTGGCCGGCTACCGCGACGCCGGCTACCTTCCACTGATGGGCGGCGCGATCGCAATTCACTACGGGAGCAAGCCGTGAACGTGCTCGACGTCAAGGAAGAGGTCGCGCTGCACGCGATGGTCGAGGACTTCTTTCGAAGCACCTTCTCGACCGACAATCCGATCGTCACCGAGGCCGTTAAACGGATGCTGGCCGCCGGCGGCAAGCGCCTGCGCCCGCGGCTGACGCTGCTCGCCGTCGCCGCCGCCGGCGCCGATCCCAGCCGGCAGTTACACCTGGCGGCGTATATGGAGCTCATTCACGTCGCCACGCTGATCCACGACGACGTGGTCGATCGCGCCGACACGCGCCGCGGCGTAAATGCCACCGCGGTCGACTACGGCAATCGCGTCAGCGTGCTGGCCGGCGACTATCTCTTCGCGTGGATTTTCAAGAACGTTACCGCCGGCTATCCGGCACCGATTCCGCACGTCCTCTCGGCGACGCTGGCCGATATCTGCGACGGCGAGGTGCTCCAGCTTCGGGCCCTCGGCAATCTCGATCTCACCCTCGAGGGATACGTCGAGATCGCGCGCAAGAAGACGGCGTCGCTCTTTGCCGCATCGGCGCGTTGCGGTGCGATTGCCGGTGGTGCGACGCCGGCGGAGATCGCGGCGCTGGCCGCCTTCGGCGAAGCCTTTGGGATCGCGTTTCAGATGCGCGACGACCTGCTCGACATGACCTCCGACCGCGACACGGTCGGCAAGCCGGTCGGCAACGACCTCACCGAACGCAAGGTGACGATTCCGGTGATCGAGGCGCTGCGCGCCGGGAACTCGGCGCTGCGCGCGCGGCTGGATCGCTTCTATCGCGACGGCGACGCGGCGGTTGCGGCGATCGCCGCCGAGATCGTGCAGCACGGCGGCCTGACTGCAACGCACGCGGCAATCGCGCGGTATACCGAACGGGCTCGCGCCGCCCTGGAGCCGATTCGCGGCGGCCCGGCGAAAGAAGCACTCGCGGCGTTCGCCGACGCGTTACTCTCGGCGTAAGGAGATACCATGCTCATCCATCCCTTGCTCGCTTTCATCGACATGCCGATCCTGGTCGGTATCGTCGTCATCGGCGCGCTGCTCTTCGGCGCCGACAAGCTGCCCAAGCTGGCGCGCAGCGCCGGCCAAGCCAAGAAAGAGTTTCTCATGGGCCAGGCCGAGGCCGACGAGGCTGCGGCGAAGGCACGCGAGGACGCCCGTCTGCGCGCCGAGCGCGCACACAGCGACGTGATCGACAACGTCGAAGCCGGGGCGATGGCCGGTGAGTCGGTGCCGCCGCCGACGCCCGACAAAGGAACCCCCAGCGCGTAACCGAGCGACACCATGCTAGCCGAGCGGCCTTCGAAGTCGGCCGAGGAGGTCGCCTGGGATCAAAAGGAGATGCCGTTCGTCGAGCATCTCCGCGAGTTGCGCGCGCGGCTGCTGATCGCCATCGGCGTCGTTGGGGCGATCGCGGTGGTGCTGTTCTGGCCCTCGCAGTACGTCATCCGCTGGATGGTCAACGAGTACTTTCACGGGATTGCGCTGCACGCGTTCGGTCCGGCCGACGTCATCTTCACCGAGTTCAAGTTCTCGGTCATCGGGGGCATCGTGCTCGGTCTGCCGGTGCTGCTCCAACAGCTCTGGCTCTTCGTCGTGCCCGCCGTCCACCCGCGCACGCGGCGCATGGTCTACGCCTTCATCCTACCCTCGATCTTACTCGCGTTCGCAGGGCTGGCGTTCGCGCACTTCGTCGTCATCCCGCGCGTGATCTCGGCCTTGATTGCGATCACCGACGCGGTCGCGAAGCCAACCTTCGGGGTGGCTTCCACCCTGAACTTCGTCATGATCCTCTTCGCGCTCTTTGCGGTGATCTTTCAGTTGCCGATCATCCTGATCGGCTTGGCACGCTTGGGCATCGTGAACGCAAAGCTGCTGGCGGCGTACCGGCGCCATGCGTTCTTCGGCTTCTTCGTCGCCGGCGGGATCGCCGCACCCGACGGTAATCCGCTGACGATGGCGATGCTGGCGCTGCCGATGTACGTGCTTTACGAGGCGTCGATCTGGCTGATCGTTCTGCTCTCGCGCGGATGGAATCGCGCATGACCGCGGTCCGCAATCTCTACGCCGAGTTCGTTCGCACCTTCGGCAACGTGCTCTTCGCGGTGTCGCTGTTCGTGGTGTGGGGCATCCTCACGCTGATCGGCGTGGTGGTCGATCAAGGGCAAGACCCGAGCGCCTACTTTGCCGCGTACTCGGCGCCGATCGCCCGCGCGATCGTGCGGTTGAGTTTCGACAACGTCTACCACTCGCCGTGGTACGTCGGGATCATCGGGCTGATCTTGCTCTCGCTGACGGTGTGCACGTTCAAACGCGTGATTCCGGCGCGGCTGCCGCCGCTGCGCGCGGTCAAGATCGACGCGATGCCGCTGCACGCCTTTCTCGACGTCGCCGGCGACCCGGCGGCGGTGCGCGCGCAGGTTGCCGCCTTCTTTCGCAAGCGCGGCTGGCAGTTGCGCGAGCGCCTGCTGGGCGGCGCCGAGTGGACCTTCTGCGACAAACACAACTGGGCGCGTCGCGGCGTGCTGATCGCACACCTGGGCTTCGTGATCGTCGCGGCCGGAACGACGCTCTACTGGGCGCGCGGCTTCTCCGGCCAGGTGCCGATCGTGACCGGCCGCAGCGTCACCATTCCGCAGACCAAAGCCTTGATTCGCTTGAACCGCTTTCGCTATACGATCGATCCGATCGCCACCAAGAGCGGCATCGTATACCAGCCGATCGACTACGTTTCGCACGTGACGGTGGTCGGGAAGAGCGGGATTCCCAAGAACGAGGTGGTGCGGGTCAACCATCCGATCGACATCGACGGAACGCTGTACTACCAAGCGAGCTACGGCTTCGGCATCCGCTTCGCGGTCACGCACGACGGCAAACCGGTGCCGGCGCTCGCCGATCGCACCTATCTGGAAGGCGAGACGCTCGATCTCCCGGGGAGCGCGCGCAGCATCGTCTACCAGCGCTTCGTGCCGACCGTCGATCGCGCGACCGGTGCGCCGACCGCCGACCCGCGGGTCAACAATCCGGCCGCCATCCTCACCGTACAAGCCGACGGTGGCGCGCTCGGCACGGCGCTGGTGCCGATGCGCTCGTGGATCGACGTCGGCGGCGGCTGGCGCGTGACGCCCGCGCGCTACGTACTCTACAGCGGATTTCAGTACCGTTACGACCCGGGAATTCCGCTGGTCGGGATCGGTGCCTTCGTGCTGCTGGCCGGCCTCATCATCTCGTTCTATCTCTTGCCGGCACGGCTTTACGTACGCGTCGATCCGGCCCCGGTCGGCGCGCGCGTGGGGGTCGCCGCGACGACGGTGAAGGGTTACGACCTTTACGAGAACGAGTTCGCTCAACTCGTCGTACAGTTGAGAGGCGCAACGCAGTAATCGCGTAGGAGGCTTATCCCATGCCCATCGATCAAGCGCTCATGGCGATCGCCATCGCCGCGTACGTGCTCGGCGCACTCGCGCTGGTGGTCTACTTCTTTTCGCGCGAGGAGTGGTTGCGCAACTTCGGCGCAGCGCTCGCCATCGCCGGCTGCGTGGCGCAGTTCGCACAGTTGATCGCACGCTTCGAGCTGACGGGCGTATGGCCGCTTCTCAACCTCTATGGATCGCTCTCGCTCTTTGCCGCGATGTCGGTTGCGATCTTCATCGGCTTTGCGTTCCGCTACAACCTGTGGTTCGCGGGCGGCTTTCTGCTCGCGATCGCCGCGATCGCGCTCGCCTACGGAACCACGTGGAACGAGGGCACCATGCCGCCGGTGCCGTCGCTGCAGTCCTACTGGGCCAAGATCCACGTGCCGATCGTGGTCTCATCCTACGCGGCCTTCCTGGTGTCGTTCGTATTCTCGGGGATCTACCTGCTGAAGTACTACGCCGAGCGCGCGTTCGCGACGCGCGCGCTCGCGGCGGGCGCGACCGGCGGCGCTGCCGCTGCCACGGCCGGCAACGCCCCCGCGGCCGCCGCCAACCTCGGATTCGACATCTCGCTCGGAGTCCGCAACGACACCCCGGCGATCGATGCCGCCACGGCCGGCGGCAATCCGGTGGCCGGCTGGCTGGCCGCGTTGCCGAGCCTGCCGGCGCTCGACACCATCGTCTATCGCGCGGTCGCCATCGGGTTGCCGCTGATCTCGATCGGCATCATCACCGGCGCGATGTGGGCCAAGGAAGCCTGGGGCGCGTACTGGCAGTGGGATCCCAAAGAGACCGCGGCGCTGGCCTCCTGGATCATCTACCTGATGTACATGCATCTGCACACGCGCCACGGCTGGCGCGGGCTGCGTACCAGCTGGGTGAGCGTGATCGGCTTCGCCTCGATCGTCTTCTGCTACCTGGGCGTGAACATCTGGATTTCGGGCCTGCACAGCTACAAGACCTGATCCGCGTCCCGGCGCGGTGACTTTCCCACTAGGCGATGCGCCGAAAACCCGCGATGATCGGGGCGGGCGGCTCAAAGAGGGCGGTTGCACGACTCCTCGGAAAGAGCACCTTAGAATCCCACGCTTGCCGGAGAGATTGCGCCTTGTCGAAACATGCCGACGCTTCAGAGGGCGTTGGGCGGACGATTTTGACCGCCAACGACGGACCCGATACCCCCGAGGAGATCAGCCGCCGCACCTTCATGGCCACCGCGACCATGACCGTCAGCGGCATCATCGGCCTGGTGCTCGCCGTGCCGATCGTCGGCTCGCTGATTCCGAGCGGGAGTTCGGGCGGCGGAAGCTGGTCGCCGCTGACCGCCGACGAGCTGAAGTCGCTGCAAACCGCGACCGCCAAGCCGGTCAAGCTCTCGTTCACCCTCAAGTACACCGACGGTTACTTGCCTACCCAGCAAGCCGACGAGTACGTGTGGGGCATCAAGGTCGACCAAGCCAAGTTTGAAGCCGCGCGCCCCGACATCTACGCCACGCCGGGCGGCAACGTCGGCTACCCGGCGGTCAACCTCGGCTTCGTGATCTTCAGCCCGATCTGCCCGCACCTCGGCTGTCGCTTCGACTGGAACACCGGGCAGAACAAGTTCCTGTGCCCCTGCCACGGCTCGCAGTACAACTTCGATGGCGCGCACCTGGCCGGGCCGGCGCCGCGCGGGCTCGATCCGCTGCCCTTCCGCGAACAGAGCGGCGTGGCGCAGGTCACCTGGATCGAATACAAGACCACCGTTCCCCAGCGCATCATCATCTCGTACCAAGCCTAGCCAGAGGACCGCACACCGATGATCAACTGGATCGAATCGCGCACCGGCTTCGTCTCGATGGCGAAGGAGTTTCTCACCGAAGACGTGCCCGGCGGCGCAAGCTACTGGTACGTTTTCGGAAGCGCGACGCTCTTTGCGATGATCGTGCAGATCGTCACCGGCATCTTCCTGACGTTCTTCTACGCACCGTCGGCGGCGACCGCATGGGAGTCGACGCGCGCGATCTATCTCAACCCGTGGACGCACTTCATCCTCTCGGTGCACTACTGGGGAGCGTCGGCGATGATCGCGCTGGTGTTTCTGCACCTGCTGCAAGTCCTGATCTGGGGTGCCTACAAGTCGCCCCGCGAGTTGCAGTGGATCGTCGGCGTGCTGTTGCTGCTGGTGACGCTGGTGCTGGGCCTGACCGGATACCTGCTGCCGTGGGATATGAACGCCTACTTCGCCTCCCAGGTCTCGCTCAACATCACCGGCACCGCACCGATCGCCGGGCCGCTCTTGCAGAGCATCGCGCAGGGCGGCGGCGCGATGGGAACCGCAACGATCAATCGCTTCTTCGGTCTCCACGTGTGGCTGATGCCGGCCGCGTTGCTCGCTTTGGTCGGCGCGCACCTGGCGATCTTCCGGCACAACGGGTCGGCCGGACCGGTCGTCGACGATCGGCGCACGCTCAAGCAGGGGCGCTTCTGGCCGGATCAGATGTTCATGGACGCGGCCTTCTCGTTCATCGTCTTCATCGTGATCGTCTTCCTCGCGATCTTTGTTCCGCCGTTCCTCGACGCCAAGGCCGATCCGACCGTCGCGACCTTCGTTCCGTATCCGGCCTGGTACTTTCTCTCGCTCTTCGGCCTGCTCAACCTCGTCCCGCCGCAGTTCGACCTGCTCGCCACCATCGTGGTACCGACGCTCTTCCTGATCGTGGTGTTGCTGGTGCCGTGGCTCGATCGCAGCACGACGCGCAACTTTGCCTCGCGTAAGGGCATCCTGTGGGGCGCAACCTTGGTGGTGGCCGCGGTCGTCGGCCTCTCGATCTACAGCCAGCTCTCGATCATGGGCAAGCAGGCGGCCGGGCCGCCGTCGCTGAGCGAAGCGCAGATTCTGGCGGCGCCGGCCGAAGCCGCGACGACCGCGGCGGCACCGGCTGCCGCGAGCGGCGGTGCCGCCGCCGGCGCGGCGAATCCGCAGCTTGCCGCAGGCGCCAAGATATTCTCGACCAACTGTTCGTCGTGTCACGGCGCAACCGGCATGGGCGTGCCGGGCGCCTTCCCGCCGCTGGCCAACAATCCGACCGTGACCGGCGATCCCAATAACGTGATCGCCATCGTGACCGGCGGATTGCACGGCGCCATCAACGTCAACGGGCAAACCTACAACGGCCAAATGCCGGCCTGGAAAGGCACGCTCTCGGATGCCGACATCGCCGACGTGATCACCTACATCCGCGGCGCGCTCGGCAACAACAAGGCATCGGCGGTCACGACCGCGCAGGTCACCGCCCACAAATCCTAAGCGCGACGACTGAGAAGAAGTTGCGAAGGCGCTAGCGCGCGCGGTTCACGATATCTTCCAACGATGCCGGTAGCATCGGAGGCGGAGGTATCGTATGACCAGCATCGGCGCCGAACCGGCAATCGTCGCCCGCAGCGACCGGACGACCGATAAGCTCGCGATCGTGATGTTCGGCGGTACCGCCGACAAGTTCATACCCTTGGGCGTGATCGCCCAAGCCGCGGCCGCGATGGGCTCGGAGGTGAACGTCTTCGTCACCGGGTTCGCCCTGCTCGGGTTCACCAAGACGCACCACGAACTTCCGTTTCCCACCGAGTTCGCCGCGATGGCGCCCGCACTGGCGGAGGGCATGATCAAAACCAAGGTCGCGCCCTGGGATACGATGCTGCGCACCGCGCGCACGCTTGGCGCGAAGGTCTACGCCTGCTCGATGATGAGCGCGGTGATGGGGCTCGCAAAGGACGACTTCAACGATCTAATCGACGACGTGGTCGGCGCCGCCACCTTTCTGGCGACGGCCGACGACGGCCAGATCCTGTTCGTCTGAGGAGCCGGACGATGGATGCAACGCCGACCATCATCGATTCCCGCGGCTCGGCCTGTCCCGGGCCGATCACCGACCTGGCGATGGCGTACCGGCGCGCCAAGGTCGGCGACGTTCTCGAACTCTGGGCGACCGATCCCGGCGTCAAAGCCGACGTGCGCGCCTGGGCGGCCAAGACGCAGAACGAGCTGATTTCGCTCGACGAGCAACCTGCGAAGATCGTCGCCCGGCTGCGCATCCTCAGGCGCTAGCGCGATGCGGCGCGTTTTGATCGTCGGCGGCGGTACCGGCGGCACGATGCTCGCAAACTCGCTCGGGCGCGGTTTCGAGGTGACCGTCATCGCCGACTCGCTCGCGCACATGTTCGCGCCGGCGCTGCTCTACGTCGCCTTTCGCAACGCGCAGCCGACGATCGTTCGCAACGAGCGGCGGCTGCTCGCATCGCACGTCCGGTTGATCGACCGGCGGGCGACCGCGATCGATCTGCACGCCCGGATCGTAACCACCGACGACGGCGAGCGCTATGCCTACGACAACCTCGTCGTCGCGACCGGAATCGGCACCGATCCAGCGCAGATTCCGGGGTTGGGGGCCGTCAACCGCGAGTTCGGCGACTACCACTCCACGATCGCGCAGGCACAGCGCGTCTGGCGGCATCTCGACGGCTTTACCGGGGGAACGATCGCGCTCGGGCAAAGCTCGCCGATCTGTAAGTGTCCGCCGTCGCCGATCGAAGGCGTGCTTCTCGCCGAGGAACTGGTGCGCGCGCGCGGATACCGCGCCGCGACGCGCATCGTCTTCTTTACGCCCTTTCCGCGGGCGTATCCGGCCGAAGCGATCGACGCCGTCGTCGCACCGATCCTCCACGCGCGTGGAATCGAGTTGATGACGTTCTTCGACGTGGCCGAGATCGATTCCGAAAAGCGCGTGATCCGTTCGATCGAGGGCGACGACATCAGCTACGATCTTCCGATCGTGATCCCGCCGTTCGTCGGAGCCTCAATTGCGTACGAGCCGGCCGGCGTCGTAGACGCGAGCCGGTTCGTGAAGTGCGATAAGGCGACGCTTACGATCGAGGGTTTCGAGGACGCCTTTGCAATCGGCGATGCGACCAACGTACCGACCGCAAAGTCCGGCGTGACGGCGCACCTGCAATCCAAGGTGGTTGCCGCGCGCTTGCGCGGACGCGACGTGCGCTTCGACGGACGCACCAACTGCCCGATGGATCTCGCCGGCGGCCGCGCCCTCTTCGTGGTCGGTTCCTATGCGGCGCCGGTCGTGCATCAGAACCCGAGCCGGATCAAAGCCTTCATGAAGATGAGCATGGCGAAGATCTACTGGTTGAGCCTGCGCACCTTGCTCGATCCGTTCTTCGATCTCTACTTTCGGCTGACGCGGCCGGCGCCGCCCGGGGTGCAGCCCGGGCCGTGATAC
>DAIDGS010000142.1 GCA_027459845.1 Vulcanimicrobiota bacterium
GGGATTCCCAACAGCGGAGAGCTGATTGCCACCCTTCGCCGCCACCGGTACAAACGATTAAAAACCTACATCCCCTAACGTCCCCCGCGATCGAGGTCGAGCACCTGATCAAACGCTACGACGGCTTCACGGCCGTCGACGACGTCTCGTTTCGCGTCGCCGCGGGCGAGTTCTTCGGCTTTCTGGGACCCAACGGCGCCGGAAAGACTACGACCATCAACGCGATCGTCGGCCTTGCCAACGCGAGCGCCGGTCGCATCCGGATTTTCGGTCACGACAACGTCGCGGACTGGCGCGCGGCGCGCCGCTGCATCGGTCTCGCCCCACAGGAATACAACTTCGATCGCTACCTCTCGATTCGCGACGTGCTGATCTTTCAAGCCGGATATTTCGGACTGCGGGGCAAGGCCGTGGCCGAGCGCGCCGACGCGCTGCTCGCGCGCTTCGACCTGAGCTCGAAGGCACGCGAGCCGTTTACCAAGCTTTCCGGGGGCATGAAGCGACGCTTGACGCTGGCGCGCGCGCTGATTCACCAGCCGCAGTTGCTGATTCTCGACGAACCGACCTCCGGGGTCGACGTCGAGCTCCGTCTGGAACTCTGGGCGCTCCTGCGCGAACTCAACGCGGACGGTCTGACGATCTTTCTCACCACGCACTATCTCGAAGAGGCCGAGGAGCTTTGCCGCCGGATCGCGATCATTCGCGGCGGCAAGATCATCGCCGAGAAACCGACCGAAGAACTCATCGCCGACGGGTCGTCGCTGCAAGACGTCTTCTTGGAACTGGTGAAGGGCTGATGGCCGTCTCGATCGAGGCACCGGCGCACAACCTGATTGGCTTTTGGACGCTGATCAAGCGCGAGTTGATCCGCAGCCTCAAGGTCATCAACCAGGTGATCTGGCCGCCGGTGATCACGACGCTGCTGTACGTGTTCGTGTTCGGCTTTGCGATCGGCAATCGGATTGCGAGCGTCCAGGGCGTCCACTACGCGCAGTTTCTGATTCCCGGGCTGATCATGCTCCAGGTCATCGATTCGTCGTACGGCGAGTGTTCGAGTTCGGTCTTTCAAGGGCGCTTCATGAACTCGATTCAAGAAATGCTGATCGCGCCGATGTCGGCGCTCGAAATCGTGGGCGGTTACCTGATCGGCAGCCTGGTGCGGGCATTCGTGATCGCCGTGCTGATCACGCTGATCGGCATCTTCGTCGTGCATACGGCGCCGCGCAACCTACCGCTCTACTTTGGTACGATTGCGCTGGTGTCGCTGCTGTTCTCCGCACTCGGCATGATCTTCGGGCTGCTCTCCGACAAGTTCGATCACATCGCGATCTTGACGACCTTCGTGATCACGCCGCTGACGTTCGTCGGCGGCGTCTTTACCTCGGCGACGATGCTGCCGCCGGCGCTACGAACCTTCGAGCTTTTCAATCCGATCTTCTATACGATCGATGCGTTCCGCCGCAGCTACACCGGAGAGAGCTATCTCTCGCTCGAGCTGTCGCTCGGAACGATCGTGCTCCTCACCGTTGCGGCGGTGGGGATTGCGTTGCGCATGACGGCGGTTGGATACAAGCTGCGCACCTAGCGCGCCGGGCGGTCAGTGCGGGAAGAAGGGGTTGTGCGCCCGTTCGAGGCCGATCGTGGTCGGGGGGCCGTGCCCCGGCATCACCACCGTGTCGTCGGGCAGCGTGAAGAGCCGGCTGCGGATGGCGTTGAGGATGTCGTCGTAGGTGCTGGCGTCGCCGTACGCCCCGCCGACGCTGGCGGCGAAGAGCGTGTCGCCGGTAAAGACCGCCGACTGAAAGAGGAAACACGACGATCCGTCGGTGTGCCCGGGCGTATGCAGCATGCGTATCCCGGCGGCGTCGCCGAACGGGAGCTCCTCACCGTCGCGGACGCGTAGGGCCCGAGTGCCGAGCGCACCGATCGCGTGCAGGTCGCGCGCGTGCATCACGATGCGCGCGTCGGGGAACGCGGCCGCAACGTCGGCGGTGGCATCGCAGTGGTCGGCGTGCTTGTGCGTGATGAGGATGTACTGCAGGTGGTAGTCGCCGTCGCGCAACACGCGCAGGAGGTTGGAGGGAACTCCGGCTGGATCGACCAGCGCGGCGCGCCGCCCGCCGTGGAGGAAGAAGACGTAGCCGTTGCTGGGATGCGGGTCCTGGGGATGGTGCCGGATGTCGGGACGGTCGATCGGCGGCGGGTACCAGCTCTGGGCTGCGCTTGCCGCGAACGCATCGGGATCCAGGCGCAACACGCCGGCCAGCCTCCGCGCCGCGGCGGCGTCGGCCGCGCCCTCACCGCGTAGCCAGGCGGCGATCTGCGCGGGTTCGACGCCGATCGCGGCGGCGAGTCGCTCGGGCGGCGTCGCGGTGCCGCGCATCGCCTTGCGCAGCACGTCGCCGAAGTCGTCTTCGAGCGCAATCGAAGGCCAGGCCATGGCGAGAGCATTCGCGGCGGCCGCCGGATGCCCGCTGCGCAACCGGAGGGATCGCGGAGGCGGTCGAAGAGCCCGGCATGGAACGCGTCATCATCATCGGCTCGGGGCCGGCCGGCCTTACCGCCGCCATCTACGCCGCGCGGGCGAATCTCGCACCGCTGGTTCTCGCAGGCGGGCTCTATGGGGGCCAACTCATGCTGACGACCGAGGTCGAGAACTACCCCGGATTTCCCGAGGGGATCATGGGGCCCGACTTGATGATGAAGTTTCGCGAGCAGGCCGAGCGCTTCGGCGCGCGGATCGTGAACGCCGACGTCAGCGCCGTCGAGTTCGACGCAAAGCCGCTGGTGGTGCGAACGCTCGACGAGCGCTACGAAGCCAAGACGGTCATCGTGGCGACCGGAGCGAGCGCGCGCTGGCTCGACGTTCCGGGCGAGGAGATGCTGCGCGGGCGCGGGGTTTCGACCTGCGCCACCTGCGACGGGGCGTTCTTCCGCGACAAGCACATCGTCGTCGCGGGCGGCGGCGACTCGGCGATGGAAGAGGCGCTCTTCCTGACGCGCTTCGGCCGTAAGGTCACCGTCATCCATCGGCGCGAGGCCTTACGCGCCAGCAAGATCATGGCCGATCGTGCGATGGCGCATCCGAAGATCGACTTTCTCTGGAACACGGTCGTCGAAGCGGTGCTCGGCGATCCGGTGATGACCGGCCTGCGGCTGCACAATCGTGTCGACGGAAGCCGCTACGATTTCGATGCCGACGCGCTCTTCGTCGCGATCGGTCACACCCCCAACACCGCGCTCTTCGAGGGCGTTCTCGACCTCAATGCGGCCGGATACATCGACTCGCCCGACGGTACGTCGACCAATGTCGAGGGCGTATTCGTGGCCGGCGACGTCAACGACGTACGCTACAAGCAGGCGATCACGGCTGCCGGTGCCGGGTGTCGCGCGGCGATGGACGCCGAGAAGTACCTCGAAGCGATGGAGTTTGCGGTCGCCTCGCGCTGAACGCTTAGCGGAGCAGCGCGGCGGCGTCGTCGATGGCGCCGGCCGTTCCGGCGACCGCGCGGCGGATCGCCGCGGGACTGCCGCCGGCGAGCGCGCCCGCGAGTTGCGGGAAGATCAGCGGCGCGTATCCGCGGCGGCCGTAGAGCGCGAGATCGAGCCGATGCATGGCGCCGAGCGCCCGCTCCGTGGCGATCGGATGGGGCGTCGCGGTCACGCTCGCGAGCCGATCGATCGCAGCCCGAACCGGTGCCAAGCGTCCGCGCGCATCGCTCTGACGCAGCGTCGCGAGCGCGCGGTCCATCCGCTCGACGTAGGCGCGAAAGTCGTACGGGAGCGTGCCGTCGGTCATGCGATAGGCAAGGAGCGCCAGCATCTGCGCGAGGGCGCGATGCGCCGCGAAACCGGGGTCGGCTTCGGTGGTCGCGTAGCGCAGATCGTCGAAGGCCGAGTGGTAGACGCCGAAGGGACCTTCGAAGCCGAACTGCAGCGTCGGGATACCGAGCAGGTAGAGAAACGGTTCGTGATCCGAACCGCCACCCGGCTGATAGGTATGCACGCCGCCGGACTGGGCGCGCCAGGCATCGAGCACGCTGATGCCTTTGGTGGTCGGGTCGGCAATCCGCGTGGCCAGCGCGGGGATGAGTTGGGCTAAGCCGGCGACGCCGGAGACCGCAAAGAACCGGCCGGTCGCGGTTTCGTCGGCGTTGACGTAGGCGATGCAACTGCGCCGCAGGGCCGCCTGGTGCGCGCGAACGTACGAGTCCGATCCGAGTTCGCCGACTTCCTCACCGTCCCAGCCGGCGATGACGATCGAGTACTTCGGACGCCAGCCGCTGCGGTAGATGTAGCCGAGCGCGCGCGCGGCTTCCAGCAGCGTCGATATGCCCGAACCGTTGTCGGTAGCGCCGTAGACCCAGGCGTCACGGTGGCCGCCGAAGATCACCTCATGCGACGTATCGCGACCGGGCAGCACGCCGATCGTATTCCACAGCGTGATCCACGGGTCGGCGATATCGACGCGGAGGTGCACCCGATCGTGCGTGACGCCGACCGCGTATGCCGCTCCCAGTCCACCGCGCCAGCGTGCCGGGCCCGGGTCACCGCGCAGGTCGGCGAGCAGGCGCCGGGCATCGACGGCGGCGATCGGGAGCACCGGAATCTTCAGCGCGGGCGCATTCAAGCTGCCGCGTTGCACGGATCCGAGCGGGCGATATGGCCCGTTCGGATAGGGCGCGCCATGCGCGGAACCATCCCGGGCCGCCGGATCGCTGTAGAAGATGACGCCGACCGCGCCGTGACGCGCGGCGCGGCGCGCCAGCTCGCCGCGAAACTGAGCGCCGTAGCGAATCAGCGCGATGCGTCCGCGCACGCGCACCTGATGGCGCGCAAGGGTGCGATAGTCGGCGGGTAAGCCGCGATTTGCGTAGACCAGGCGGGCGGTGACGTCGCCCGAACCGCTCCAGGCGTTGAACGGGATCCCTGCGTCGGGCCGGCTGCCGTCGGGATCGCCGGGGATCGGGCGTTCCTTCAGCGCGAAGTCGACGCGCGGCGAGCTCAACAGTTGCAGCACCGCGCGTTTGAGCTGCGGTACCTGCGCGTGCACCGGTTCGAGCCGCGCGCTGAAGCCGTACGATCGCAGCGCGTCGCGCATCCAGCGCGCCATCGTGAGGTCGCCCGGGCTACCGGCGTAGTGCGCCTCGGCGTTCAACCGCGCGACGTCGTCGAGCGCACCCTGGGCGGTCGGCACGTCGAGCAGCGTGGTGACGTAGGCGTTCGGCTGGGCGCGAGCCGCGCCCCCGAGCGAGGCGGCCAGGAGCGCCGCCAGGGCGAAAGCGATGCGGCCGTTCATGGCCGCTCCTTCGCGCTCAAGGCGTCAAGAACTTGTACGCAAAGCTCCAGTTGCCGGCCTGCAGGCCGTGGGCGAGCCACGCCATGCAGAGCGGTTCGAGGTAGCGGCTGGCCGCGATATCGCCGAGATCGACCGGGTTCCAGCCGAACGCCTCCACGATCGCCCCGACGCGCGCCTTGGCGTCGGCGTCGTTTCCGGCGAGGAACATGTCGGGCGGACCGCCGCGCAGGCGGGGATGCACCATCAACGCACTGCCGACGGTATTGAATGCCTTGACGACGTGCGCGCCCGCGAGCGCGCGCTGCACCTGCTCGCCGAGCGAGT
>DAIDGS010000143.1 GCA_027459845.1 Vulcanimicrobiota bacterium
CTCCTTCACCTGGGGGACGTCCAGCGATTTGACGCTGCAGAGCTCGGGTATTGGGACCGGCGGCTCGGGGATGAACGAGTACAAGGGCGCAAACTCGGATCAGGGCACGATCGACGTCGACGTTCTGCGCGAGCAGCCCGATCACGGCCTGGTCGTCACGCTGAGCGAAAAGGCGCAGAAGACCCGCAGCGCCGAGCCGGCGACGTGCGTGGTCTACGGCACGACCATCTTCATGTGCGACCCTAATAAGACGGAGCACGACGAGGAGCTTACGCTGCTGCGCTTTCTCGGCCCGAACTTCATCGATCCGGCGCTCATCGATGCAAAAAATCACTGGCGCGTGAGTAGCAGCAACGCGCACGGCTATTCGATGACGGCCGATTACACGATCACGAAGAACGACAACGGCATCGTGACGGTCGCTGAAAACCGCGTGATCGAAGCCACGCATGGGATCGGCGGAAAAACGACGATCAGCTCCAAAATCCACTACAACCTCGCGAAGACGCTGCCGACGTACGTGCGCGCGTACGCGGTCGCCCAGCGCAGCGAGGGCGCCAATCGCTACGTCACGGTGAAGACGGAGACCGTGCTCACACTCGTCTCCGACAGCCTCGGCGCGCAGCCGTGAGGTTGGCGGCCGCCGGCGCAGCCGTCCTCGTGGTGCTTCCCGCCATAGCCGCGGCCCAGGTTCCGGCGCCGTCCAGCGGCGCGCCGGCCGCGGTGCGGCGGCTGGTCTATCGCTTCACCTACGGCACCACGACCGATCTCGAGCGCAACACCTCGGGTATCGCGCAGGGTTCGGGGAGCGGGCCGAACGATCCGGGCGCGGCCTCCGGCATGGCCGATTCCACCGCCGGCCTGCAAGATCAGGGCACGATCACCGTCGACGTCGTGCGTCTGGAGCCCGACCGGGGGCTGGTGGTGCGCGTGAGCGAGCAGGCTCGCGGGCGGCGTTCGGCCGCGCCGGCAACCTGTGTCGTCTACGCCAACACCTCGACGATTTGCGATGCGAGCAAGCGCATCAACGACGAAGAACTAACCCTGATCCGGTTGCTCAATCCGGCCTTCGTCGACCCAACGCGCCTCGATGCCAAGCGTCACTGGAGCGTGCACCCCAACACCGCCGTTGCCAAGGTCGCGGCCGACTATACGATCGACGCGGATGCGAGCGGCGTGATGCGGATCGGCGAGACGCGTACGACCCAGACGCAAAACGGCCGCACGTACGCGACGTACGGCACGATCGCGTACGACTTCAATCGACTGCTTCCGACCCGCGTGCACTCGAACACGATCGAGCGGCAGGCGACGGCGAGCAGCTACACCACCAATACCGAGGAGACGACGCTCGCGCTGCAGAGCGACGCGACGGTTGCAGCCTCCCCGACGCCGTAACGCGCGTTACGGCGCGCTCAGAGCCGCCCGAGCGCGTCCAGGACGCGGTAGCCCGCAGCGATCGAGGCGCCGCTGTCGACGCTCCCGTCAGCCAATCCGCGCCTCAGCCCCTCGAGCGTGAGCAACTCCACCTCCATGCACTCGCTGGGGTCGCGTCGCGGCTGGACGATCGGGCGTGCGTCATAGCCGAGAAAGACGTGCACCCGCGCCGTCGAGCGCACCGGTTCGGCGTGATAGGCTGCGACCAACTCGAGCTGGTCGGCGACGTAGCCGGTTTCTTCGGCCAGTTCGCGCGCCGCACACGCAGCGGGATGCTCGCCGGGCGCAATCGTGCCGGCCGGCAGATCCAGATGAACGCGGTCGCTCCCGTAGCGATACTCGCGTACCATCACCACCTCCGCCGCTTCCGTGATCGCCGCCACCACCACGAAGCCCTCGGACTCGCGGACGAAATACTCCGGTACGATCGTCCCGTCGGGGAGCTCGATCTCGTCGCTGCGCAAGCGCAGGTGCGGCGAGTCGATCACGTAGCGCGACGAGCGGCGGCGCCAGAGCGGCTTTTCCATCGAAGCGGTCTACCCACGAAGCCTTTGCGGTCCCTTTCGCGAAGCCCGGGATCGTGAGCGAACGCGTCGTTGTCGTCGGTGCCGGAACCATGGGGGCGGGTATCGCCTTCCTCGCCGCGCGTGGGGGCTACGAGGTGGTATTGATCGATCCCGACGCGGCTGCGATCGAGCGCGCGCGGACGCGCATTCGCGCCAGTGCCGAGCGGGCCGGCGATCCGTCGATCGCCGCGCGCGTTCGCAGCGCGCCGACGATCCCGAGCGACGGCAGCGCGTTGCTCGCCATCGAGGCCGTCCCCGAACGCATCGAGCTCAAAAGCGTCGTCATGCGGGCGATGGCCGCCGCGGTTCGCCCGGACGGCCTGCTGGCCACCAACACGTCGGCGCTCTCGGTCGGTGCGTTGGCGACCGATCTCCCCGACCCGTCGCGCGTGCTCGGACTGCACTTCTTCAACCCGCCCGAAGCGATGAAGCTGGTCGAGATCGTCCATGCGCCGAGCACCGCCGACGCTGCAATCGAGGCGGCCTACGCCTTCGTCGAACGGATCGGCAAGTCGGCCGCGCTCACCGCCGACACGCCCGGGTTCATCGTCAACCGGGTGGCGCGGCCATACTACTTGCAAGCGCTGCGCGCGCTCGAGCACGACGTTGCGACGGTCCCGGAGCTCGACGCGCTGGCGCGCTCGGTCGGTTTTCGTATGGGACCCTTCGAGTTGATGGACTTCATCGGACTCGACGTGAATCTGGCGACCAGCGAGTCGGTGTACGCGCGAACCGACGCGGCGCGTCTCATTCCTAGCGCGCTGCAGCGGCGCCTGGTCGAAGGTGGGCGCCTCGGTCGCAAGAGCGCAAAGGGCTTCTACGACTACTCGAACGGCGTTCCGGAGCCGCTCGACCTGCGCGTTGCCGCACCGGAGGCCACGGAGCCGTTGCGCGAGCGGGTTGCGATCGTCGGTTGCGGCGGCGTCGCCGACGAACTTCACGAACTCCTCGCCCCCCGCTACGCGCACGTCGCACGCATTGAGAACGAGGAGTTGCTCGACGAACTGGCGCTCGACACGACGATCGTGATCGACGTCGGCGACGGCACCACCGACCGCGTTGCCACGATCGCGCAACTCGACTCGTTGCTCGGTCCCGAAACCGTCATCTTGGCCGACGCGTATGCGAGCGACGTGAGCGCCGCCGCCGCGCGGATGCGCCATCCGGAGCGGCTGATCGGCTACGGCGTGCTCAGTTCGCTCGAACGCCAGAGCGCGATCGAGGTCGTCGATGCCGAGAGTGCCTCCGACGACGCGCTGGTGCTCGCTCAAGAGCTTTTCGAAACGCTCGGCAAGGGCGTCGTGCTGGTCGAAGACGTGCCCGGCCTCTTTCTCGGCCGTGTGGTGGGATCGATCGTGAACGAAGCGGTCGTTGCGGTCCACGAAGGCGTCGCGAGCGCCGAGGACGTGGACCTTGCGATGCGGCTGGGAACCAACTATCCGATCGGTCCGATCGCCTGGGGTCGCGAGATCGGCGGCGCCCGCATCGCGCGCATCCTGCAACGCGTTGCGGCCCACGACGGCGCGGCATTCGCGCCGCACCGCTCGCTCTGGGTGCTCGACGTCGAGGAGGAAGGCGAAGCCGAACCGCTCGATCCGTTTGCGATGCGCGCGGCGTCGCCGGTCGACGAGGCGTAGCGGCGACGGTGCGGCGGCTGCACATCGGCGAAAGCTACGACACCACCAGCGGAACGCTCTGGAAAGATGGCACCTATGCGCCGCGCGGAACGCGCGTGACCGTCGTGGGCATGCACATCGATCAGGGCTTCTGCGTGCGTTTTCCCGGCAGCGATGGGGTCGAACCACTGGAGACGTGGGAGAACTGGAGCGAGTCGGACTTTCTCGCAGAACCCGGATCGATCGAACCGCCCGAGCGCCCGCTATCGAGCGCGGTGCTCAGTGAGGCGCGCGAGATTCTCGCCGACGCCGAGGACGGTTGCCACGTTCACCTGCACGAAGACGAGTGAACGCGGCGCGACGCGGCATCACGTTCCGAGTTGAATCACGTCGTACTGCCAGAGGTTGCTGCAGGTCGAGGCGGCGATCGGCGGTGACGTGGGCGGGGTAGTCGGTTGCACCGGAATCTCGGCAACCCAGCAGTAGTACGCCCCCGGCTTGAGCTTGGTGAAGGTCACCTCGCCTTTCGAGTTCGTTTTGGCCGTGTAGAAGGCCGTGCCGGGCCGCGGGCTGGCGGTGTTGTTGGCCAGCGGCGTCGAGATCGAGACCGGAACCTTCGGCACCGGCGACGCCTGATAGGTGACCTCGACCGTGCCGGCCGTGATACTCGGATTGGGGGTGTACGAGGCCGACGGCGCCGGCGTTGGGCTGGGCGGCGTGCTGTTGTTGCACGCGGCGAACGCGAGCGCGACGAAGGCGAAGAGGAACAAGACGGGTTTGGGCATGGCCCGGTCCGTTCGACGCGCTCGGGGCAGCCTCCGTTTGTGCGTCCAGGGCCTTTCGAGGTGCGTCGATAAAGGTCGTGGCGGTGATCCTTTGGTTGAGCCACCTCCCGACGTGGAGCTCGCTGGCGATCCTCGTCGCGGTCGCCAATGCGGTCGCGTACGGCGCGATGGCGGCGGTACGCGGCTGGCATCGGCATACCGGCGTCACCTCGGGGCCGGCGGTCGTCAACGCCTGGGCGACCTGCGCCGGCGCGCTCTGCGCGCTACTCTTTGCCTTTTCGATCGTCACGGTGTGGAATCAGGGTGCGCGCGCCGGTACCCATCTCGACGACGAGGTCATGGCGATGCGATCCGTGGCCCGCGACCTTGCGCCGGCGCAACTTCCGCTCCTGCGCGCCTACCTGCGGGCCAGCGTTGCCGAATGGCCGCGCCTGTGCGGCGGTACCCCGAGCCGCGCGCCGGCTGCGGCGCTGGTGCGCTTGGAACGCCTCGCGAAGCCGCGGGCCGCCGCCTACGGTGACGACCTCTACCGCGAACTGGCCACGCTGGAAGACCTGCGTGCGCGCCGTTGGCAGGCCGCCGAGGGTTCGGTACCGCTGGAGATTTGGCTGGCGCTGGTCGTGCTTTCGTTGGCACTGCTGACGGTATTGGCGGTCGCGATGCCGGATCGACCGGGCACCCATGCGACCCTGATGCTGGCCGTCGGCACCGCGCTCGGCACGCTGTTTTGGGTGACCGCGGTGCTGGAGCTTCCGTTCTGCCACTGGCACGGCGCCGGATCGGGGACGCTGCGCGCGATCGTTTCCCTTTATCGCTCGTAGCGCGCACACGATGACGCGCGCGCAAACGCTCTTGGCCCTCGCCGCCGTCGTGCTGGCCAGCATGGCGGCACTGCAACTCCCCGGCCGGTTGTTCTTTGCGCTCGCCGCGGTGCTGCTGATCGGAGTCGTGGCTGCCGGGCGCCTGCGTGCCGGACTGCGCGCCCGCCGCACGCCGCCGCGCGACACGCTCGACGCCGGCACGCGGGCCGCCGAGATCCGCGCGGCGCGCGAGCGGCGACTGAGGCGCTAACCGTTGCCGCTGACGCGCGCGCGGATCACCGAACGGCTCGCGCAGGCGACGCGCCTTCCGATCGCGCTCGTCGTCGCGCCGGCTGGTTTCGGAAAGAGCGTTGCCGTCCGCGACTTCCTGCGCCAAGCGTCGATCGCCGCCGTTCGCTTTGACGTTCGGCGCGAGGACAACTCGCTGCTTGCCTTTGCGCGGCGCTTGAGCGAGGTGCTCGCGCCACTCGCCGCCGATGCGGTGGCGGCGTTTCCGGCAGTGCAGGAGCGCGTGCTTTCATCGGCCGAGCCGCACCGCTTGCTGGCCGATTGGTTCGCGCGCTACCTTGGCGCCGCCGAGGGTACGGTCGTCGTCGACGACCTGCACTTCGCGACCGCCGATCCGCTCGCCGTGGCCTTCCTCGTCGAGCTCGTGGATCGGACCTGCGCGCGCATCCGCTGGTTGTTAGTGACCCGCTCGGATGCGGGGCTTCCGGTCGCGTCGTGGCTCGCGTACGGGCGCATGGCGGTTCCCCTCGGCGAATCGGAGCTGCGCTTCACGGCGGACGAGGCGCGCGCGGCCGCCGCCGCCGACGCCGGCGACATCGCCCCAAGTGAGATCGCGGCGCTCTGCGAGTTGACCGACGGCTGGCCCGTCGCGCTGGCACTTGCCATGCGTACCGGAACGCAGGCCGCCGCGCTGCGCGTCGCCGCGACGCGCGATCTCATCTACCGGTATCTCGCCGAACAGGTCTACGAAGGGCTGACCGACCAGCAGCGGGCGTTTCTGCTGGCGACGTCGATTTTCCCGAGCTTCGACGCCTCGATGGCGCGCGCGCTGCAAGGCACGCCGGAGTTTTTGAACGAGCTGCAACACGGTGTCGGATTTCTCACGCAGTCGAGTTCGGGGAGCTATCGCTATCACGATTTGTTTCGTGATTTTCTGGAAAGCGTTCTCGCGCGTAGTCCGGGTCAGCGCTTAGAGGAAACGCTGCGCGACGGCGCCCGAATGCTGGAACAGCGTGGCGACGTAGCCGGGGCGCTGAAACTCTACGCGCGCGCTCGAGACGTTCCATCGATCGCGAAAATACTCGAAACCGCCGGTTTTGGGCTCTTCGAGCGCGGCCACTCCGACGTGCTCGCGATGGCACTCGAAGCGCTTCCCGAGAACGTACGGCGGATCGACGCAACCGCACTCGGCCTACAGGCTGCCCTGGAGGGAGCGCGCGGTAACGCCGAGCTTGCGGCCGGCGGATTCGTCGCCGCGATCGCGCAAGCGCATCGCGACGACGTTCGACTGGAACTCGTTCACCGCTATGCGATCGAGCTGGTGCGACAGGATCGCGACTGCACCGCCCTCCTTGAAGACCACGTGCGCGACGCCGGCGTCCTGCCCGCATTGCGCGCGCCCCTGCTCGGAACGCTGGCAACGGCATACGCGCGCGCGTCGCGAGTCGGCGAGGCGCTGGAGTCGATCGGTCGCGCGCTCGAACTGACCGATCCGAGCATGCGTGACGACGTACGCGCCCGGCTATACCAACAGGCAGCCTACGTATACGTTCAAGGTCCGGATCACGAGACCGCGCGCTGGTACGCAACGCTTGCCGTCGAACTCGCCCTCGCGCGCAACCTTTACGATGTTGCGGCGCGCGCGTACAGCGTGCTCTATCAACTCGCCTACGACGATGCCGACGACCTGAAAGCGTGCCTATCGATCCTCGAGCGGCTGGTCGACTGCGCCCATCGCAGCGGCAGCGAGCAGATCCGCCTCTACGGGCTCATGGCCCGCTACGGCATCGAGGCGGATCGTGGATCGGACGCCGAACTCGAGCGCATTGAAAGCCAGCTTGCGTACAGTCCCGGGACCCTTCCGCAGAACCGGGCCGAGGTCGTCCTTCCGATGGCGCTGCGGATTGCGTGGCGCGGCGAGTTTGGCCGCGCCTATGCACTGCTCGCGCAGACGACCCCGTTTGCCAGCGACGAGCGGCGAGCGGAACAGAGCGCGCTGGCCGCGCTCTACGCGAGCGCCGCGGGCATGCACGACGAAGCGTTGCACGCTCACGAGACCTCGCTCGCGGCGCTCGAGTCGCTGCGCCGCGCCACGCGTCGTTCGCTACGCACCCGCCTCATACTCGCGATGTTCGAACTCGTGCGCGGCCGATCGACGTCGGCGCATCGCCAGCTCGCCGAAGTAAAACGCGACGTCGGCGCCGGTTCGGGGCGTCTGGGCGCGCTCTACGCCGCCGTCGTGGCGTACTATCACCGGACCTTGAACCAGTGCGACGATCGGCACCGCCAGGCGGCGTTGGACCGCCTGCAGAGCGAGGATTTCGGCGGACTCGCACGCCTTCTCGAAGTGTTGCCGTTCGCGCACGAAAGCGCGAGCGGCGGATACGCGACGCTCACGACGACCGAACGTGAGGTCTTGCGCTGGTTGGTCGCCGGAGCGAGCAGCAAGGAGATCGCCGCCCGCATGGCGCGCAGTCCACGGACCGTCGACACGCACGTGCGCGCGATTTGTAAAAAGTTGCACTGTCAGGGGCGGCGTTCGGCGATCGCGCTTGCCACCAGCTCGGGATGGGTGCAGACTGATGCGTATCGTGCGTTCGATTAACGGGTCTCTACGGCGCTTGTTTGCGCTGGTCGCGCTGGTCGCGCTGGCGGCCTGTGGCCGACCGGGCGCGCTCGCGCCGGTCGGGGTGCCGGACGCGGCGCCGCTTGGGTTGCAGCCGGCCAATGGTCTCTCTGCGCTCCCCGGCGCGAATTTGCCGTGCGGCCTGCCCGCGCACGCCACGCGGCGTCGACACGATGCCGCCTGTCCGGTCGCCATCAACGTGCATTTTCCGGGACTGCGTAATCCGCACGTTCCGGCGTCGAAGATCCCGGGTCTGCACCCGGACGAAATCGTTCAGGCATACGGTTTCCCGAGCGGGATCGCCCACCCCACGGTGGCCGTCGTCGATGCGTACGACGATCCGCGCGCCGAAGCCGATCTCAACGTCTACCGGAAGAAGTTTGCGTTGGGGACGTGTACCGTTGCCAACGGTTGCTTCGAGAAAGTGAATCAGCTTGGGGCGACGCGGCGTTTTCCGCACGCCAGCAAGGCCTGGTCGCAGGAGATCGCGCTCGATCTCGAGATGGTTTCGGCCGTCTGCCCGCACTGCCGCATTCTGCTCGTCGAAGCGAACAGCGCCTCGATCGACGATCTCGGCGCCGGCGTCGACGAGGCGGTTGCGCTCGGCGCGAAGGTCGTCAGCAATAGCTACTACGCCACCGAGTGGTCCGGCGAGGCGTCCGAAGACGCCCACTACGATCACCCCAGCGTGGCGATCACGGCCAGCTCGGGCGACCTTCCGAACGCCTACTATCCGCCGGCATCGCCGTACGTCACGGCGGTCGGAGGGACGTCGCTGACGCGACGCGGCGGCGCATGGTCGGAGGCGGCTTGGAAGTACGGCGGTCGCGGGTGCAGCGCGTTCGAGCCGTTGCCGGCCTTTCAGCCGGCGCTCTGCGCGACCCGCTCGGCGGTCGACATGGCGGTCGTCGGGAACCCGCAAACCGGCGTGAGCATGTTCGCCTCGCAGGCCGGAGGGTGGGTCGTCGCGGGCGGGACGAGCGTCGGGGCCCCGATCGTCGCCGCCGCCTACGCGCTCTCCGGGAATCCGACCGGACCGGCGTTCTCCTATCAGCATCCGGCCGACTTCCACGACGTCCCGCCGGCAGGCTTCGACCTCGCGACCGGGCTCGGCTCGCCCAGTGGCGTCGCCGGCCTCTGACCTACGTAGTTTGCGGTATGTCTTTTCGGCCGCCGCGGCCGTAGCATGACGCTAGGGTACCGTAGCGCAAGGAGTAGGAGAAGCAAATGAAACGATGGAGTTGGAGCGGCGGGGCGGCCGCAATGATCGCCGGGATGCTGCTGAGCGCCTGTTCCGGCGGAACGCCGGGCGCGACCGGGGGGGCGGTGTCGGCACTGCCGGCCGCGCCGGCCGCGATGCAGGTTGTTGCGAAGCCGGGCAAGGGGGCTCCCTGCCGGGCGGCCCAGATCGGGTATGTCTTCGGCGGACGCTGCGCTGCGGCTCAGGTCATGGCACGCGGCGGTCGCGCGATGATTCCGGCCTACCGCGGTTACTTGGTCAAGGGGATGTTCGGTGCCAACACCGGCGCCGGCGGGAAGCGCACCGTCTTCGTCGTGCGCGACGCGATCGGCGATACCGATATCACGGGCACGCTCAACGGCGTCGCGTGGCAGCCGCTGACCGGCGCGGGAACCGCGTTTCTCTACCTCGCGGTGACCAACACGTCGACGGCGACCTTGACCTTCGCCAAAACGCCGGCCGTGATCATCACGAACATCCGCCACGCCGGCTTCCCCGGAACGACCTGCGCGCTCTATGCGCTTACGGCGTCCGGCTGGGCACCGACCGGCGTGACGGCGACCCCAGTGTCGGCCGGCAAGAAGGGCCGCTCGCGGGTCACGTTCCCGGCAACGGCGTTGCCGGTTCCGGTGACGTTCGCGTCCGGACCGACCTACTTCGGCTTCGCCTGCCAGTAAGCTAAAACAGCGCGCGCGCCGGCGGAGCGTTGCCTCCGCCGGCTTGCGCGTGGCGCGGGCCGAACCGCGTCCACTGGCGAATCCCCGGGACATGGTTACCGCCTTCATCCTCATGAACGTGGAGCGCCCGCGACTGCGCTCGATCGCCGACGATTTGCTGGCGATCGAGGGTATCGCCGAGGTCTATTCCGTTGCCGGTCCGTTCGACCTCGTCGCCGTCGCCCGGGTCGGGAAACACGAGGCGCTCAACGACCTCGTGACCGAGCACATCGCCGCCCTGGACGGCATCGACGCGACCGAGACGTTGATCGCATTTCGCTCGTTCGCCAAGAAAGATCTCGGACTGCTGTGGGATATCGGCGAGTCGTGAGGCCGGGAGCGAAACGATCTTGTCGGCGCTGCGGTTAAGCCTAAGACCATGGCACGCATCTATGAAAATCTCGCCGACGCGTTCGGCAATACGCCGCTGGTCAAGATTCCGCGTCTGAACCGCGGGCTCGGGGCGACGGTCTTGGTGAAGATGGAGTCGTTTAACCCCGGTGGATCGGTCAAGGATCGGATCGGGGTTGCGATGATCGAGGCCGCCGAGCGTGACGGCCGGCTGCGTCCCGGCATGACGATTCTCGAGCCGACCTCGGGCAATACCGGAATCGCCTTGGCGTTCGTCGCGGCCGCCAAGGGATATCCGGTCGTGCTCGTGATGCCCGATACGATGACGATCGAGCGGCGCAATCTGCTCAAAGCCTACGGCGCACAAGTCGTGCTCACACCGGGTGCCGAAGGGATGAACGGCGCGATTGCGCGCGCGGAGGCGATTCGCGCCGGCGCGCCGAGCAAGTTCTTCGTGCCGCAACAGTTCGAGAATCCCGCCAATCCCGAGATTCACCGGCGCACGACCGCCGAGGAGATTTGGCGCGACACCGATGGCGCGGTCGATGCGTTCGTCGCCGCCGTCGGGACGGGCGGCACCATCACCGGCGTCGGCCAGGTGCTCAAGGAGCGCCGGCCGGCGGTGCGCGTCGTGGCGGTCGAACCGGATGGATCTCCGGTGCTCTCGGGCGGAGCACCCGGGCCGCACAAGATTCAAGGCACCGGCACTGGTTTCGTACCGCGCGTGCTCGACACCGGCGTCTACGACGAAGTCGTGCGCGTCACCGACGCCGACGCGATCGCCACCGCGCGGCGGCTGGCGCGCGAAGACGGGATGCTGGTCGGCATTTCGGCCGGCGCCAACGTATGGGCTGCGTTGCAACTGGCGGCGCGTCCGGAACTGCGCGGCAAGACGATCGTGACGATCGGCTGCGATACCGGGGAGCGCTATTTGAGCAATCCGGTTTTCGCCGAGCAAGCGGCGGTCGTCGTCGAACCCGCGTTGGTTTAAGCGGCCGGCGTGATCGTTCAGGTGACGCGCGGCCACCGCGTCGAATCGGAGCACCACGTCGACGCCTGCGCGCTGGATGCGCGCGGCGAAGTCGTATTGGCCGACGGCGACATCGATACGCCGGTGTATCTGCGCTCGGCGGCCAAGCCGTTCATCGCCGCTGCGGCGATCGCGGCCGGCGTCCGCGAGCGCTATGGCCTGGAGCCGCACGAGATCGCGGTCATGGCGGCGTCGCACTTCGGTCAACCGTTTCACGTCGACGCCGTCGGATCGATTCTGCGCAAGATCGGACTCGACGCCACCGCGTTGCAGTGCGGCACGCACCTTCCGTACGACGAGGCCTCGGCCCACGCGCTGATCCGTTCCGGCACGGCGCCGAGCCCGCTGCACAACAACTGCTCGGGGAAGCATGCCGGTATCCTTGCGCTCGCGCTTGCGCTGGGTGCCGACCCGTCGGGGTATCTGCGGCTCGACCATCCGGCCCAGCAGGCGATTCTCGCATTCTGCGCGCGTCTGCACGGTGACGATGCGGCGACGTGGCCGATCGCCGTCGACGGCTGCGGCATACCGGTCTACGCGACCTCGCTGCGCCGTGCCGCGCTGGCCTTCGCGCGGCTGGCGACGCTCGAGGGATGCAGCGAGCGGGACGCTGCCAGCCTCGAGATCGTGCGCGAGGCGATGCTCGCGTACCCCGACTACGTGGCCGGTACCGGCCAGCTCGACAGCGTGCTGATGCGGGTCGGCGCCGGTAAGGTGGCGTGCAAAGCGGGTGCCGAAGGCGTCCACGGCGTCGCCGCGATCGGACGCGGTTTCGGCTATGCCTCGAAGGTCCGCGACGGAACCGGGCGCGCGCGCGGGCCCTCGACCGTAGCGGCGCTGCGCGCGCTCGGGACGCTCGATCCCGGACAAGCGACCGAACTCGCTCCCTTCGGCGCGCCGATCGTGTATAATCGAGCCGGACGCGAGGTCGGCCGGGTTCGCGTCGCTGATGTCGCCATCGAACAAGCGAGTCAACGAATTGTCTGAGTATCTCAGTCTCCTGCGCGAGCGGGTTGCAATCTTCGACGGCGCCGTGGGTACGCAACTCATGGCGGTCGATCTATCTGCCGCCGATTTCGGCGGCGAGCGCCACTTGGGGTGCTACGAAGCCCTGGTCCTTTCGCGCCCCGATATCGTCGGCGAGATCCATCGCGCCTACCTGCGCGCCGGGGCGGACGTCGTCGAGACCGATTCGTTTACCGGATCGCGGCTCAAGCTCGACGAGTTTGGTCTCGGGGAGCATACCTACCAGGTCAACTTCGATGCGGCCCAGCTTGCGCGCGCCGCGTGCGACGAGTTTTCGACGCCGCAGTGGCCGCGTTTCGTCGCCGGATCGATGGGCCCGACCGGCATGCTCATTTCCTCCTCCGATCCCACGCTCTCGAACGTGACGTACGCGCAGCTGCGCGATCTCTACGGCGAGCAAGCGCGCGCGCTGGTCGAAGGCGGCGTCGATCTGCTCCTCCTCGAGACGATGCAGGACATGCTCGAGCTCAAAGCTGCCATCGCCGGAATCGTGCGCGAGTTCGGTCGCGGACTGCGGCGCGTTCCGATCCAGGCGCAGCCGACGCTGATTGCCGAAGGACGTATGTTGCTGGGCACCGACGTGCGCGCGATGTGCACGGTGCTGGAGGCGTTGCCGGTCGACGTCATCGGGCTAAACTGCTCGACGGGTCCCGAGGCAATGCGCGATCCGGTACGCTATCTGTGCGAAAACGCGCGCCGTCCGATCAGCGTAATTCCCAACGCCGGCCTACCGGTGATGGGGCAACACGGCGAGACCATCTACCCCGAGAGTCCCGACGAGCTCGCGCGCGAGCTGGCCGGTTTCGTGCGGGACTTCGGCGTGAACGTCGTCGGCGGGTGCTGCGGCAGCACGCCGGCTCATATCACGGCGCTGCGCGAGGCGGCGCTGGCCGCCGACGCACGGCGCCGCGCCGGCGCGCGGGTCGCCGTATCCGTTGCAGCGTCGCCGAGCCCGCAGTTTGCCGCGTCGGCCATGACCGCGGTCGCGCTCGAACAGGAGCCGCGGCCGCTCATCGTCGGCGAGCGCATCAACAGCCAGGGTTCGCGCCGGATCAAGCGCCTGCTGCTGGAGGAGTGCTACGACGACATCGCGCTGGTGGCGCGCGAGCAGGTCGAGAGCGGTGCGCACCTCCTGGACGTCTGCGTCGCGTTGACCGAGCGTCCCGACGAAGAGGTGCAGATGCGCGAAGTCGTGCGTAAGCTCGCGCAGTCGGTCGAAGCCCCGCTGATGATCGACTCGACCGAACCGCGCGTGATGGAGGCCGCGCTGCAGAACTATGCCGGCCGCGCGGTCCTCAACTCCGTGCACCTCGAGGCCGGACGGGCGAAAATGGACGTCGTGCTCCCGCTGGCGGTCGAGCACGGCGCGGCGGTCGTCGCGCTGACGATCGACGAGTCCGGGATGGCGAAGACCGCCGAGCGAAAGGTCGAGGTGGCGCGACGCATCTACGCCATCGCGTGCGGTGAATATGGCTTGCCTCCGGGAGCCTTGATCTTCGACGCGCTTACGTTTACGTTGGCCACCGGCGAAGCGGAGTTCGCCGGTTCGGCCGTCGCCACCATCGAGGGCATCCGCGCGATCAAGCGCGAGCTACCGGGCGTCCTCACGTCGCTGGGCGTTTCCAACGTGTCGTTCGGCCTCAAGCCGGCTGCGCGCGCCGCGCTCAACTCGGTGTTCCTCCATCACTGCGTGGAGGCTGGGCTGGATTGCGCGCTCGTGCATCCCAAGGACATCACTCCGTACTTCGAAATCGACGCGGAACTGCGTGAGCTGTGCGACGACTTGGTCTTCGATCGTCGCCCGGATGCACTCGCCCGGCTGATCGAGCGTTTCGAGTCGGTCGTCGCGAGCGATGCGAAGCGCGATCTGGCGGACGACGAAACCGCGCCGGTCGAAGAGCGAATCCACCAGGCGATTCTGCGACGCCGCAAAGACGGCATTGAGGCCAAGATCGATGAAGCGCTGCGCGCGCGCTCGCCGGTCGACGTGCTCAACGAAATCCTTCTGCCGGCCATGAAGGACGTCGGCGATCGCTTCGGCCGTGGCGAGTTGATCTTGCCCTTCGTGCTTCAGTCCGCCGAAGTGATGAAGCGGGCAGTCGCGCACCTCGAGCAGTTTCTCGAGAAGAAGGAGGGCGTCACCAAAGGGAAGGTGGTCCTCGCGACGGTCTTCGGCGACGTTCACGACATCGGCAAGAATCTGGTAAATACCATTCTCACCAACAACGGCTATACCGTCTTCGATCTCGGCAAGCAAGTTCCGATGAACGTCATTCTCGAAAAGGCGATCGAAGTCGACGCCGACGCCATCGGCCTCTCGGCGCTGTTGGTTTCGACCAGCAAGCAGATGCCGATCTGCGTCCAGGAACAGGACGCACGCGGTCTGCAGTTCCCGGTGATCGTCGGCGGAGCGGCGATCAACCGCGATTTCGGCCGGCGGATTGCACTGCTCGAAGACGGTACGCGCTACTTCGACCCCGGCCTCTTCTATGCCAAGGATGCGTTTGAGGGTTTGGAGATCATGGACGTGCTTACCGGCGCCGACGAGCGCCGAACGGCATTGATCGAGCGGTTGCGCGCCGAGGCGTTTGCCCAGCGCGATCGCAGCCGTAACGGCGCCGGCAGCAAAGCCGCTCCGGCGCAAATCTCCGCCGTCAAGTCCGACCGTGCCGACGTGCCGCAGCCGCCGTTCTGGGGGGCGCGAACGCTCGATCGCATCGATCTGACGGCACTGTGGGCGTGTTTCGACCTGCGTAGTCTCTACCGGCTCTCGTGGGGCGCCGCCAACGCCAAGGGCGAGGCCTTCGACCGGCTGGTTGCCGATGAGTTCGAGCCCCGCTTGGCGCGCTATCGCGAAGAAGCCGCCGCCGGGTCGATCCTCGCACCGCGCGTCGCCTACGGCTACTTTCCGGCGGCCGGCGTCGGGAACGCGATCGTCGTCTACGATCCGAGCGATCCGTCGCGCCCGATCGCGCGCATGCAGTTTCCGCGGCAGGTTGGCGGCGAGCACCTCTCGCTGGCCGACTACGTGCGCGAACCCGAGGGTGATCGGGCGGTCGATCTCATCGCGCTGCAGGTGGTCACCGTCGGAACGGCAGCCAGCGAACGAAACGAGGCACTCCAAGCTGCCGGCGAATACAGCGAAGCCTACTTCTTGCACGGATTCAGCGTCCAGTCGGCCGAAGCGCTCGCCGAGTATACCCACCGGCACATCCGCGCCGAACTCGGACTCCCGGCCGAGCGCGGCAAGCGCTACTCGTGGGGGTACGGCGCGTGCCCGGACCTCGATGCGCATGCCAGCGTCTTCGAGCTGCTCGACGCGCCGACGCGCATCGGCGTCGCGTTGACCGAGGCCTTTCAAATTCTGCCCGAGCAGTCGACGGCGGCGATCGTGCTGCATCACCCGCGTGCGACCTACTTCAATGCGGCGGCCGTGCGGGAGCACAGCGCGGTGGCCGGTTGAGGCTGGGTGCGCTTCCGGCGGTTACGCTCGTGCCGTCTCGGATCCGACGTTTGGCCTGAGTAGAGGCTGGGCGTCGGCGATCGCATCGACGAGCTACCTCGCGCTGGGAGCGCGGTTGCCGAGCGCGCGGTAGGGAACGCAGGTCGCGCGCCTAAACCGCCGTCTATGATGTTGCGTCGTAGCGCCGCACTCGCGGCGATCGTCGTCCTTGCCGCCGCCGTCGCGGGTTGCGCCTCGTCCGGCGGGGCCGCCGCGAAGACGATCGAGATCGGGATCGATCTGCCGCTCTCGGGCGCGGATGCTTCGGTCGGGCGCAGCACGCTCAACGGCATGTTGTTGGCGATCGATCAGGCCAACGCCAAAGGACTCCCCGGTGGCTACGTCCTGCAAGCCGATCAGCTCGACGACGCGGTCGACGGCGTGCACAGCCCCGAGCAAGGCGTCTCCAACGTTCGTACGTTCGTCTCGAACGCCAACGTCGTCGTGGTGCTCGGCCCTTACAACTCCAACGTTGCCGCTGCCGAAATCCCCATCACCAATGCCGCCGGAATGGCGCAGATCAGCCCGTCGGCGGTCAGCGACGGGCTCACGCTCGGCAGCGATGCGCGCAAGCTGCGCCGAGTGAATCCGACGCTCAACACGTTTTTCCGCGTCTGCACGACCGACTCGCGGCAGGGTTCGGCTGCGGCTGCCTTTGCGCTCAAGCTCGGCTTGAAGCGCGCCTACGTCATCGACGACGACGAGACCTACGGCTTGGACCTGGCCAACGTCTTCACCCACGACTACCGCAAACTCGGCGGAACGATTCTCGGCCACGACCACATCGCCAAGAACACCCAAGACTTCACCTCGCTGCTCACCAAGGTCGCGGCGACCAAGCCGCAACTCGTCTTTTACGGCGGCACGACCAGCACCGGTGCCGGGCTCATTCGGCTGCAGATGTTCGACGTCGGCCTGGGATCGGTGCCGTTCATGGGCGGCGACGGCATCCCCGACATCGCCACGGTCGCCGGAAAGCGTGCCGATGGGACGTACTACACCGTCGCGGCACCCAACGTCGAGAAGCTGCCGTCGGCGCGCACGTTCTTGAAACAGTATCGCGCTGCATACCATGCCAACGTCGGTCCGTACAGCGCCAACGCATACGCCGCCGCCGAGGTCGCGATTCACGCGATTTCGCGCGCGCTGGTCGCCAACGGCAACGCGCGTCCGAGCCGCATGATGGTGCTCAAAGAGGTCGCGTCGACCGATCGCCTCTCGACCCCGATCGGGACGATCGGCTTCGACGCCAACGGCGATGTGAAGGAACCGGTGCTCTCGCTCTACGTGATCCAAAACGGCCACGCGCACTTCATCGATCAGATCGACGTGAAGCCCGAAGGCGCGTAAGCCTTCGATGCACGAGTTCCTCGCCCAGCTCGTCAACGGCATCTCGCTTGGCGGCATCTACGCGCTGATCGCGGTCGGGTACACGATGGTATACGGCATCGTGGAGCTGATCAACTTCGCGCATGGCGACGTGTATACGCTTGGCGCGTTCGTCGCCCTGACGGTCTTTGCCGGCCTCGGGGTTTCGGGTGAGCTGCACGGCGTAGCGCTGTTCGTCGACTCCGGGCTGGCGCTATTCGCCGCAGCCTTGGCGTGTGGCGTGATTGGGATGCTGATCGAGCGTATCGCGTATCGGCGGCTGCGCAACGCGCCGCGGCTGGCGCCGCTCATCACGGCGATCGGCGTATCCTTTATCTTGGAGAATGCGATGCAGGCCTGGAAGGGTTCGGCACCGCTTCCGTTTCCGGCGGTCTTCCCCAATCCGATCGCGCATTTGCGCGTGGTCGACGTCAGCGCGCAGCAGGCGATCGTTGTCGTCTTAGCGGTTGGCGCGATGATCGCGCTGCAGTTTTTCGTCGCCCGCACGCGCACTGGGGCCGCCATGCGTGCCGTCGCGCAGGATCGCCAGGCGGCGACGCTGATGGGGATCGATGTCGATCGTACGATCGCCATCACCTTTGCCGTGGCCGGCGCGCTGGCCGGCTTAGCCGGATTCGTTTCCGGTGCGTATTATCAGTCGACCTGGTTTCTCAACGGATTTGCGGCCGGCCTCAAGGCGTTCACCGCGGCGGTCGTCGGCGGGATCGGGAATCTTGCCGGCGCGATGCTCGGCGGATTTCTGATCGGAATCATCGAGTCGATGGCGACCTGGATCCTCGGCGGACAGTGGAGCAACGTTACCGTCTTCATCATCTTGATCGTCGCCCTGATCTTTCGCCCGACCGGGCTGCTCGGCCAGCGCGTGCCGGAGAAGATATGATCTTTCTGTTCGCCGCGTTGGCCGTCGCGGCTGCCGTGCTCGCGTATCGACTGCAAGCCTCGCGCGCCAAGCGCGCGCTCGGTGCGATCGTCGCTCTCGCCTTTTGCGCGGCACCGCTGATCGTTCACAACGATGCCTCGTTGAATGCGCTGGCGGATATCGGCATCTACGTCGTCTTAGCGCTGGGGCTCAACGTGACGGTCGGCTTCGCGGGGTTGCTGGACCTCGGCTACGCGGCCTTCTTCGCGATCGGCGCGTACGCGTACGGCATGCTGGCCAGTCCGCAGTTCGGAATCCACTGGCCATTTTGGGCGCTGTTGCTCGTCGGCGCCGGCTTGGCCGCGCTCTTCGGGCTGATCGTCGGCGCGCCGACGCTGCGCCTGCACGGTGACTACCTGGCAATCGTGACGCTGGGGTTCGGGATCATCGTTCCGCAGATATTTCAAAACCTCACCAAGTACACCGGTGGCCCGAACGGGATCAGCGCGCTCGACATCCCGACGTTCTTCGGCCGCTCCTTCGGGCAAAGTTCGATCCCGTTCTACTACGTCGTCCTGGCGCTGCTCGCTGC
>DAIDGS010000144.1 GCA_027459845.1 Vulcanimicrobiota bacterium
CGTCGGCGTCGCGCCGGTTGCCGACGCGGCGATGGCGGTTCCAGATCATGTCGACGGCGACAACCATCAGCAGCAGAGCGAGGATCCCGTCGAAGAGGGCCGGCGAGATGTGCTTGACGAGGATCGCACCGATGATGCTGCCCGGTAGACCGCCCAGCGCGGCCGTCAGTCCAACCCGAATGTGGACGCGCTTCTGGATCAGATAGGTCGTCGCGCCGCTGCCGCTATTGGCTACTACCAAGGCTAGCGAGGTACCGGCGGCGTGCGCCGGACTCATGCCGAAGAATAGGCGCAGAATCGGAACCAGGATGAAGCCGCCGCCTAGGCCGACCATCGAGCCGAACACACTGGAAATGAACGCGACGCCGAAGAGTTCGAGCGCGAGATGCACGTGGACGATGTTCCTTTTTTCGGCTAGGCGACCGTACGCGGCGTCGGCGTGCCGCTTTTGATGCCGGTAACGTTATAGATCGCGATCGGCGCGCTCTTGCCCTTGACCGATACCGGCTCGCGGTCTTGGGTTTCGACCAATTCCTTGACTTCGTCGTAGGTCGTTTCGCTGATGATGATTTCGCCGCCTTTGGCAACGTTGTAGAGCCGTGCCGCCACGTTGACGTTGTCGCCGATGACCGTATAGTTCATGCGCGAACTCGCACCGAGGTTCCCCATTACGACGTCCCCGGTATTGACGCCCATCCCGACCGTGAACTCGCGTTTGCCTTCGCTGGTCCAGCGTTCGCTGAGCTCGCGAATCTTCGCCTGCTGCTCGACGGCAGCCAGCACCGCGTTGCGTGCGTCGTCGGGCGTTTGATAAGGGGCCGAGAATACCGCCATGACGCAGTCCCCGATGAACTTGTCCACGTATCCGCCGTACTTGAAAATGATCGCGCACATCTCCTCGAAGTACTCGTTGAGCTGTCCGTAGATCTCCTCCGGCGTCATGGTTTCACTCATCGCCGTAAAGCCGCGAATGTCGCTGTAGAAGATGGTGGCCTTCACGCGCTTGCCGCGCAGCGCTAGCGCCGAGCGCGGATCGTCCTGCTTGAGGATGTCGCTCACGATCGCCGGGCTCACGTGCATTCCGAACATCTCGGTGACCATGCGCCGCTGCGCGCCCTCGTGCAGCACGCGAAACGACGAGACGAAGATGGTGGCGAGCGCCATCGCGATGCCGACGTGAAGTAGATCGATCCAGTAGAGTTCGTGAATGAAGAAGAAGAGATTGAGCCACGCGTAGATCACGATCACGGCGACGGCGGTCGCGATGCCGTGCGACGGGCGCATCAGGGACAGTACCAGCGCGAGTCCGA
Source organism: Vulcanimicrobiota bacterium (assembly GCA_027459845.1). Lineage (GTDB taxonomy): Bacteria > Vulcanimicrobiota > Vulcanimicrobiia > Vulcanimicrobiales > Vulcanimicrobiaceae > DAIDGS01. The sequence goes on from DAIDGS010000144.1 coordinate 1,311, forward strand.
GCGAGAGCACGACGATCAGGAGGATGTTGAGCCACACCGGCGCGGGCGTGAGGTAGATGTGGCGCATCAGTTGGTCGGCATAACGCGCGTTGGCAAACAGCCCCGGGATGTAGCCGCCCGGCGTCTGGATGAAGTCGCCCAGCGCCTGCGCGGTTGCGCCGACGTAGATCAAACGTCCCTGGGCGAAGGCGCGCAGGTCGGCGAGCGGCTCGGTCAGAGCGTCGGCGAACGAGATCGTCCCGCCGCCGGCGAAGTCGGGCGTTTGCCAGAGGACCTCGGAGCCGTTGCTCTGCGTGACTTGCGACGTGGTGATGGTCGGCGGGATGAAGAGCAGCGAACCGTTCAGACGCGGAATCGCACGGGCGTCGACGCGGTGATGCGTGTACGTTTCGACGGCGGCGGCGGCCAGCGAGGTGAAGCGACCGTTGGCGTACTTTCCACCCGCACCGGTGCGAATCACCGGTGCCTGGCCGATCATCACGTGGCCCGGCTGGTCGACCGTCGAGAAGCCGGTCGCGGCCGCGAATGGCGCCAGCGACGGTGCCGGCGGCTTCTCGCCCCAGTTACCGACGCTGCTGGTCGCGACCGTATAGGCCAAGACGCTGGGCACCTCGTGCATCGCGGCGGCGAAGGCCGCATCCTGTGCCGGATCGATGCTCGGGTCCAGGAAGACGATGTCGAAGGCGACCGTCTTGGCGCCGGCCGCTTTGAGACGGTCGAGCAGCCGGCCGTAGATGCTGCGCGGGAACGGCCAGGGCGGCAAACCGGCAGCGGTATTGCCGATCGAGGTCTCGTCGATGGTGATGATGCCGATGTTGGGATTGGGTTGACTGAGGATCGGCGGGGGACGCAATCCAAGCAACCTGGTTTTCGCCGTCCGCAGCAGGCCGAAGTGCGCGACCAGGTCGGTGACGATGTGGACCATCGGAATGTCGTCGTCGGGAATGACGTAGAGCGTCGTTCCGATCGCCGCCGCCACGGCACCCAGCGCGAGCGCGATCAGCAGAACCCGCAGCCGTGCCTTCACGGGTCGGAGCCTAGTTCACCCGGCCGATATACCGCCGATCGCGCGTGTCGATGCGGATGACGGTATCGGGTTCGATGAACAGCGGAACCTGCACGGTGGCGCCGGTTTCGAGTTTGGCCGGCTTGGTGGTGTTGGTGGCGGTATCGCCCTTGAAGCCGGGATCGGTTTCGACGATGCGCAGTTCGACGTGGGGTGGAAGATCGACGCCGATCGGCAATCCGTCGTGAAACTGCACGTCGACCGCCATGCCGTCCTTGAGGAAGTCGGCCGGGTCGCCGATCAGCTCGCGCTGGATCGTGACGTTTTCGAACGACTCCTGATCCATGAAGTGGAAGCCCGAATCGTCGTTGTAGAGCATCTGCATCGAGCGGTTATCGACGGTCGCGCGCTCGAGTTTTTCGCCGGCACGGAACGTGCGCTCAAGGGTTGTCCCGGTTTTGACGTTCTTCAGGCGGGTCCGAACGAACGCCGCACCCTTGCCGGGTTTGACGTGCAGAAACTCGATGACGGTCCAAAGGTTGCCGTCCACGACGATGGTGACGCCGTTACGGAGATCGTTCGACGAAATCATGACCTGGCCCAATACGGGCCGAGCGCGGGGCGGCCCTGCGCTGGGCCGAAATCACGCTTTGCGGTTGCGTCGAAGGAAGGAGATCGGGCCTTCGCTCCCCGCCCGTAGCCGGGCGATGTTCTCGCGGTGGGTATAAGCGATAAAGATCGCAGCGAAGATGCCGTAGACGACGTCGGCAGCCGGTGCCCCAAACGCGGGGAACGCGATCGCCGCCGCGACGCTGCCCAGCAGCGAGCCGACCGAGGAGTAGGCGGTCGCGAGCGCACCGACGATCCAGCCGCCGACCGC
>DAIDGS010000145.1 GCA_027459845.1 Vulcanimicrobiota bacterium
ATCGCGTGGGTCTACTGGCTGGCGGTCAGCATGGTCAGCGTCTTCGGCACGATGGCGGCCGACGTGCTGCACGTCGCGCTCGGAATTCCATACGTCGCATCGACCGCGTTCTACGCGATCGTACTCGCGCTGATCTTTGTCGCGTGGCAGTTGCGCGAGCGCACGCTTTCGATCCACAGCATCGTCACGCCGCATCGCGAAGCCTTCTACTGGGCGACCGTTCTCGCGACGTTTGCGCTCGGCACCGCGGCCGGCGACCTGACCGCGATGACCCTGGGTTGGGGCTATCTCGCCTCGGGCCTGCTGTTTGCCGCCATCATCGCCGTGCCGGCAATCGGCTTTTGGAAGTTCTGTTGGAACGACATCTTCGCGTTCTGGTTTGCGTATGTCGTCACGCGGCCGCTCGGCGCGTCCTTCGCCGACTGGATGGGCAAGCCGCACAGTTGGGGTGGGCTGGGATGGGGCGAAGGCCGCGTCAGTCTGTTTTGGCTCGCGGCGATCGTCACCGTGGTCGGCTTTCTTGCCGTAACGCGCCGCGATGTCGAAAAACTGCCGGTACTGGATACCTCGTCGTCTCGGACGCGCTAAGAGACCGGGTTGACGGTCGTGTAGGCGTATTTGAAGCGGTTCTGCAGCAACCCGATCGTCGCCACCATCGACGGCACGACGATCGCGTTGGGAACGGTATGCGCGACCAGGTCGGCGAGCACGTCGGGCGCCGTCATTCCGGCGGGAGCGACGCCTCCGGCAACCAACGCGCGGGCCTGCTCCGCGGCCGCGGTGTGGCAGATGAGCACGGTTAATCCGCGGCGCTGCAGGGCTTCGAGCGTACCGTCTTGGTACATCGAGGTCATGTCGTTGGGATCGGCGGTCGTAATCGGCTGCGAGCGCGCGTGGTAGAAAATATTGGTCGCGACCACGTTGCCGCTAGGATCCTTGAAGCCGAAGCTCGCGCCGAGTTTATACTTGGCCCACATGGCGTCATCGTACGCAAATGCATTGGCGTACCCGTGCAGGCACGCGATCATGCCGATCTCTGCCGGCACGACCGCGTAGCCGAACTGGTAGCCGTTGTATGCGCTCTTGATCGCGCCGAGCGCGGTCGGTTCGTAGCCGTCGATGTCCCAGAGCTGACGCACGTCGGTCGCCTTGCCGACCAGCTTCGTAAACGCGGCGTAGTCGAACTGGGCGGCGGTCTCGACTAAATCGAGCGTTGCCGGCGCACTCTTCGCGCATGCGTCGGTAGCGAGCGCGGCAGCGACCGCAGAGGCCGCCAGAAACGTGCCGCGTTTCATTCGCCGCCTTGCTCCCCCGGCGCGTGCCGGCGGCGCAGGAAGCGCGGCAATCGCTCCGACGGCGTGCGGTGCGGGTAGTGCGTCATGGCGCGCACGGCGGTCGGCGACGACCCGATGACCAGCCGACCGATGTTACCCGACGAAAGCTCGGTGAACCAGAGGTTGCCGTCGTGGCCCTTGGCGATCGCATAGGGGTTCGAGCTAGGCGACGGCAGTTGGTACTCGGCGATGTCGCCGACTGCGATGCCAACGCCAGGCGCGCGACCGCAACGTTGCCGATCGTGAACGTGTACGGACCGCCGCCGGCGGCCGCCACCACGATCGGGGTGGTCGTGCCGACCTTGACGGTCACCGTCGCGCCGGTCGGCTGGCCGCCGACCGTCAAGCTTGTTCCGGCGGCGAGGTCGGCGTCGGCGGCGCCGCATCGACGCTCGACGAACATGCCGCGAGCAGCAACGCGGCCGCCGTGACAACGGCAGAACCTGCCGACGAAAGACGCGCAGTACGCACCAAAACGCTCCTCACAAGGCGTGACGAACCGCCTTAGCGCAAAGCGGTCTTCAATCGGCTCCAGAGCCCGCTTCCTTTTGCTCGGCAGCATCACCTTTTT
>DAIDGS010000146.1 GCA_027459845.1 Vulcanimicrobiota bacterium
CACCGCGGCTACAACGACAACTGCACGAGCATCGATCAGCGCATCGCCTCGCGCCCGTTACTCGACGCCACCGAAGCCACCTATCGTCTCGTACGCGTCGACTACACCGACGGAACCAGTTGGACGCCGATCACGCCGTAAATGACGCACGCCTGCGCCGGTTACGCCCGGGAACGCAAACCACCGACCTAGCGGTGTTCACAAACGCCCAGATCGACCGCCTCGGCGAGCGCCTGCGGTCGCGGCCAGCAAGCGAGGAGGACCTCAAGGCGCTTTCGGAGTTCAAGGCGGATTTTATTCTTCGCACCGATAGAGTAGCGCGCCAACTGTCCACCGCTACGAGGGCGTTTCGTCGCGACATAACCGCACGGCTGAAATCGAACGCTTCGATCGTCGCCAAGCTCAAGCGCGAAACGTGTCGCCTGTCTCAACTCCAAGACATCGGCGGCGTACGGATCACGGTGTCGAAGGTCTCGGTGCAGAACCGAGTGGTGCAGTCGCTCCGCGAACTGTATCCGACCGCGCGTGTTGTAGACCGTCGTGCGCGCCCGCAGCACGGCTATCGTGGCGTCCACGTCATCGTCGAAGAGCGGGGGCGCTTCGTCGAGGTCCAGGTGCGCACCAGCCTGCAGAGCGCTTGGGCGCAAGCGAGCGAAAAGTACGCCGACTTGCTCGGCGAGGGCATCAAATACGGCCGGGGACCGGTCAGCATCATGCGCCACCTGGAGAGGCTATCGAAACTGGGAAGAGATGTCGAAGACGAAGAGGAAGCGCTCGACGCGTACAAGCGAACCGAGATAAGCGATCTACACCGTCGGCGACGGGAGGGCAGCCTGATGGGGGGAGCGCGGAAGCGTCTTGAAGCATATGAGCGCGCACGCAAAGTGCTTCGCGACGTAAGGACGGCGTTGAGGAAACAGCTCAGAATCGAGGCTAGGTAAGCGATGATCTTTGTTCTGATCTACGACAGAAAAAAAGGGCAACTCCTTGGGCGCGTTCGCGAGTACGCAGAGTCGCTGGTCAACAGGGCTGCCGAGGACCGCTTTACCGCGGAACTCGAGTATGCGAGCGATCCAAACATCGAAGTGGTGATGCTCAGCTCGGGAAGCCTTGAGGAACTCACGCGGACGCACGCCCGCTACTTCAAGACGCTCGACGAGCTACGCCACGCGGGCTAACGCCGCGCGTGGGCCCCGTTACTTCGTCTTGCGCTGGTGGGCGCGCAGCGCCGCATCGGCGATCGCGCGCGTGCCCATGCCGTAGTACTCGATCAGTTCGGTCGGTTCGCCGGATTGGCCGAAGCGATCCTCGACGCCGATGAACTCGATCGGCACCGGGTGACGCTGAGCGAGGATCTCGGCCACGCGCGAGCCCATGCCGGCGTGCTTTTGATGCTCCTCGACCGTGACCACCGCACCGCAGGTTTGCGCCGCATCGACGATCGCGGCTTCGTCCATCGGCTTGACGGTGTGGTTGTTGACCACGCGGCACTCGATGCCGTGCTCGCGCGCAAGCAGATCGGCCGCCATCAATGCGTTGTAGACCAGGATGCCGCAGGCGACGATCGCGACGTCTGAACCTTCGCGAAAGACCTGCGCCTTGCCGATTTCAAACGGCGTTGCATCGGTGGTGACGATCGCCGACTTCTCGCGCGCGAAGCGCAGGTAGGCCGGGCCGACGCGCTTCGAGAGCGCGAGCGTCGCCGCCTTGGTCTGCACGGCGTCGCACGGCACGACGACGGTCATGTGCGGAATGACGCGCATGATGGCGATATCTTCGATCGCCTGATGGGTGGCGCCGTCCGGGCCGACCGAGACGCCGGCGTGCGCGCCCGCGATCTTCACGTTGGTATCGTTGAGCGCCATGATGGTGCGCACTTGTTCCCACGAGCGGCCGGGATTGAACATCGCGTAGCTCGCGATCCACGGAATCTTGCCGACCGCCGCTAAGCCGCCGGCGAGGGCCACCAGCATCTGCTCGGCGACGCCGATTTCGAGATACTGCGCGGGATGGGCTTTCTTGAAACCTTCCATGCGCGTCGACTCGGCCAGATCGGCGCAGATCGCGAGCACGTTGCGATCGCGCGTGCCGGCCTCGATCAGGCCTTCGCCAAAGCCGTTGCGGGTGGGCACGAGTTCGACGCCGGTGCGGTAATCGATCAAGCGCATCGCCTGCGCGGCGGCATCGAGCGTCGTGCTAGGCATGGGCTAGGATCCTTTCGCGTTCGGCGTGGAGTTCGGCCAGGGCGCGGTCGGCCTGTTCGCGATTGGGCGGCTTGCCGTGCCAGGTGTAGTCGCCTTCCATGTACGAGACGCCCTTGCCCGGCACGGTGTTGGCGATGATGACCTGCGGCTTGCCGCGGGTCGCGCGCGCCTGCTCGGCGGTGGCGATGAACGCCGCGATATCGTTGCCGTCGCAGGTGAAGACGTCCCAGTTGAACGCGCGATACTTCTCGGCCAGCGGTTCGAGCGGCATCACGTCTTCGGTGCTGCCGTCGATTTGGATGAAGTTGCGATCCACGATCGCGGTGAGATTGTCGAGCCCGAACTTAGCGGCGGTCATGACCGCCTCCCAGTGGAGGCCGCACTGGTGCTCGGCATCCGAGGTGACGACCCACACGTGGAACGCCTTGCCATCGAGCTTGGCGCCCAGCGCCATGCCGGTGCCCTGCGCGAGCCCTTCGCCCAGCGGCCCCGAGGTGGTTTCGACCGAGGGCAGCGTGACGCGTTCGGGGTGGCCCTGCAGCCGGGTGCCGAACTTGCGCAGCGTGAGCAGCTCTTCGACCGGGAAGTAGCCGAAGTTGGCCATCGCCGAGTAGCGGACCGGGGCGATGTGGCCGCAACTGAGCAGCAACCGGTCGCGATCGGGCCAGTCGGGCTGATCGGGCCGGTGCGCCATCAGGTGGCCGTAGAGGGCCGTAAAGACGTCGGCCATATCGAGCGGACCGGCCGAGTGGCCGGAGCCGGCCGCCACCAGCGAGCGGATGATGCCCGCTCGGACGTCGTTCGCCTTGACCCGCAACTCGGTCAGGCGCTCGGGGGAAAGCGTCTGCATAGCCCCGGTTATACCAGGGCGCGCCCAAGCCTACCTAGCACGTTTTCGACCGCCGCGCTTGGCTGGCCCACGCTGCGGCGCGGCGGCGCGCCCCGGCAATGGGCTCGTCAAGGTAGGTCCCGCCCTCGGGGGTAAGGTGACCCTACACGCAGCGTCGTTTGAGGAGCCAACCCTGCCGTGAAGAAGAGCAACGTCATCCGCAGGCGCATCGTTCAAGCGGTTGGCTTCCTCTTCAATTTTCTTTTACCGTGGATTCTTTATCGCGTTAGTGTTTCGCACGTCGGTGAAACTAACGCACTAATACTCTCGGCTGCCGCACCTGCAGCCTGGAGTCTCATCGAACTCGTGCGAAGCCGGCGAGTCAACCTTTGGTCGATGCTCGTGCTGTCCGGCATCGCGTTCGGGCTGACCGCAATGCTGGTCGGCGGCTCGCCGAAGCTCCTGCTGTTTCGCGAGTCGCTCTTTACGGGCTTGTCAGGCCTTGCGCTCGTCGTTTCGGGACTCCTCGGGCGCCCTTTACTCTACTGGGTGATCGTCGCCATGCTTCGATCGGCCGTCGATCCCGGTTCTACGGCTAACCCCGAACATTCGCGCAACCGCCTCGCCAGCGTGATCGAGCGCCTCGAGTCGGTTGCCGACGAGCCGTGGTTCATCCGCACGATGACAGTTAGCACGATATTCGTCGGCTTGGTAGGAGTCGGTGAAACGGTGTCGCGGGGCATTCTCATCTATACCTTGCCCAGCGACAAGGTTTTGCTGCTTCTCCCGGTGGTCCGCTACAGCGCGGCCGCTCTCATCTTCGCGTGGGCCGTGCTCTACGTCCGACCATCCGCACGGCGCGCAGAGCGCGATGTGGCGGCCGCGGACAACGGTCCGATCGCTGAGATGCAACGCGGGGCCGGGTAATGACCGTCAAGGAATGACGATCGAACTTTAGATGGCGGTAGTGCCCGGAAAAGTGTGCAGGTCGATCTCGGCCCCGGAACCGGGTGCCACGGCGACGGATTCTCAAGCCGCCTCGTCGGTTCCGCAGACTCGCTACAAGCTCCCGCGGCGCGACCTCCAGAGCGAAGCATAACGGGGCGAGTCGCTTCCTTGTGGCCAAACCCGAGGAAACGCTATGCCTCGACCAGATCGTCGGCGATATCGCCAAACTGCGTGATCTCAACGGGTTCGCCGTCGGGAAACTCGGCGACGATGCGGAGCGTACCGCCCATCGCTTCGAGATAACGTCTGATAGTGCCGATGTACGCATCGGTTCGACGCTCGATCTTTGAAATCGCCGACTGGGGAACGTGCATCGCTTCCGCGAGGGTCTGCTGCGACATCGCTCGCGCGCGCCGGAGTTCGTTAAGCGGCATCTGAGCAAGTAGCTCTTGGGTCGCTGCGTGTGCGCGCGCGCGAGCCTCCGGTGACAGTCTCTCGCGCAGTTCGCTGAATTTCCGCGTCATATTTATTTTGAATCAACTCCGTTCCGTAATGTAATGCATATTTCACAGGGCACCGGCCCAACGTTACGATGTGTTGCTCTCGATCTCGCGGAGGTGCTCGTCATAAAGCTTATCCGCTATTGGGACAAAGATGTCGTACCAGCGTCCGTCGCCGGACTTATCGCCGCCAACGAGTAGGATGGCGACGCGACGTGGATCGAAGGCGTAGAGAATCCGAATCGGGGCGCCGGCGCGCTGGACACGCAGTTCGCGCATGTTGGAATGGCGCGAGCCCTTGACTGTGTCGGCGTACGGTCGCGTTAGCGCTGGCCCGTGATCCTCGAGGACCCCGACGATAGCCGCGACGGCCACCCGCTGATCCTCGGTGAGCGTCGCCCACCATGCCCCGAACGTGTCCGTGTACTCGACCTCCCACATCGCGCCTTGACTATACCTTCTGAGGTATATTCCGTCAAGGGGATAATGCGGATTGGTGCGCCGGTGCGACGGGCGACCGGTTTATTGGGTTAGCTATCTCGCTTGGGCAACCTCACGCGGCCTCGCAGAGCAGCTCGGCCTGTTCTAGGACTTGCTCGGTTGCTCGCTCCGAGGCACCATGTCACCGGTACAACCGTCGAGATCCTCGCGATCGTCGCCAAATCGGAGGCCGCGTTCTGACTCGCGCGATTCGCAGAACCGGAATAGAGCAGGGTGCGCTCTCGGAGGTAAAGGACGTTTTGTCGCGCTTTCTCCGCGAGGCAGAACGAAAGGAGATCGGTCATAATGCGGCACGGAAAGGCCCGCCAGCGTTCTGATCGGACTCAGGTCGGAGGACGGTTGGTTCGACCATCGCCTCCAAAACGATCCGCGCTTCCTTTTGCGCGTGGAACGCGCTCGCGAAAACCTCCGTGCACGCCGCGGGATCAGGCTGGAGGACGTCGAGCGACGTCGGTAGCGCAACGCGAATAGAACTCGGGGTCAAGGGCTGCAGGCATACGCCACTGCTGAGCACACGATCCACGATCAACCCTGCGACGGGCTTTCTGCAGCGTCCTCGCGGGTCTCGTTGATTTCGGGGAACTCACGGACGTCGGGCCGATTACGATTCTCGAACCAGTTTCGATCCGGCAACGTCCAAGGCGGCATCGGATTCAAGCGGAAGTAGATTTCCTTCGTTTTCTCGCGGTCATATAGCCGGGTCATCATGGCGCTGAAATAGATGTTGAAGGCGTCTGCGCGACGGTTCTGCCATATCTTCCAGACTTCCCAAGCCGCGTACACGGCCGCGAACGCTATGATCAAAAACGCTGCAAGGGCGCTCACGTTGAACCGTCCATCATTGGCCGCGGATCCCAGCGGAACGGAGGCCGCGAGAAGCAGAGCGCCCGCGTTGAAGCAAATTCGAGCACACCAGCGGGCCCGAAATCGCTGGCCCCTTTGAAGCTGCAGCTCGTCGCTTCGTGAAGGCGTCGACGTATCATCGCCACATATCTCGGGTGCGACACCCTCCTCGCTCCAACGAAAGCTCCACCAACCCAACGCGATGCCTGCCAACGGCAGCACGAACGCGGTCGCGCTGAGCATTGCGCTCACGCCGCGGCCTCGCACAGTAGCTCGGCCTGTTCTAGGACCTGGTCCGTCGCCTTATCAGTGGCGTCGGGCGGGTAGCCGTGCCTCCGGAGCAGCTTTTTGATCTTCAAGCGGATGCCGGCGCGAACGCTCTCGCGGTGCTTCCAGTCGATGGTTGCGCTGGCGCGCACGCTCTGGAGAAGGTCCCGTGCGATCTCGCGCAGCTTTGCGTCGCCCAGCGCCTCGACTGCGCTTTTGCTCTCTGCCAGAGCGTCGTAGAAGGCTAGCTCGTCGGCGGAAAGGCCCATTTCCTCGGCGCGCTTGGGCTCGTCGCGTATCTCCTTCGCGAACTCGATAAGATGCTCGATGAGCTGCATCGTCGTCAGCGAGCGGCTCTCGTATTTGTTGATCGCCTCCGCGAGCATCTCGGAGAACTTGCGCGCCTGAACGGCGTTCTGACGGGAGCGAACCTTGATCTCATCGCGTAAAAGCCGTTCGAGCATTTCACGCGCGAGGTTGCGCTGTTCGATGCCGGCGAGTTCGGCCAGAAACTCGTCGGAGAAGACCGAGATGTCGGGGCGTTGTATTCCGGCCTGCGCCAGCACGTCGACGACGCCGCGCGAACCGACCGCTTCCGAAACGAGCTGCTGCAGCGCGAGGTCGATCTCCTCAAGGCTCTGGCCGCCGGTCGGCGAGATCTTAACGATCGTCGCGCGCACGCCTTTGAAGAAGGCAACCTCATCGGCGATGCCACGCGCGTAGTCCGACGTCGAGGCGAGCGAAAAGGCTTTCGCCAAACTCGCGCAGACGCGAAGATAGCGCTTCTTCCCCTCGTCGAGGCCGAGGACGTGATCGGCGCCCTTGGTCAGCCCGAGCATCTTCTGCGCGGTATCGCCGTCCAGGTACGCTTGATACGGAAAACCGTGAAACATGCCGCGGGTGACCTCATAGTCGCGCTGCAGCACGGCTACCGCGTCGCGCTCATCCAAGATGGGCTCACCGGTTCCGCCGGATTCGGCATACGTCTTCAGGGCGCGCTTCAGGTCGTCGGCGATGCCGAAGTAGTCGACCACGAGGCCGCCGGCCTTAGTCTTGAACACGCGATTGACTCGGGCGATCGCCTGAACCAGGCTATGGCCTTTCATCGGCTTGTCGACGTACATCGTGTGCAGCGACGGAACGTCGAAGCCGGTGAGCCACATGTCGCGCACGATGACCAGCCGCAGCGGGTCGCTTGGGTCCTTGAAGCGCTTCTCGATCGTGCGGCGGCGCGGCTTGTTGCGAATGTGCGGCTGCAAGAGCATCTCGTCCGCCGCGCTGCCGGTGATGACCACCTTCATCGCGCCCCGTTCGTCGGCGTCGTCGTGCCACTCCGGGCGCAGCGCGACGATCGCCTGATAGAGCCGCGCGCAGATGCGCCGGCTCATACAAACGACCATCGCTTTTCCCGCGAACTCGAAGCCTTTCTGCCGTTGCTCGAAGTGCTCGACAACGTCGCGCGCGATCTCTTCGATGCGCGCGTCGGTGCCGACCAGCGCCTCAATCTGCGACCAACGGCTGGCGCTGCGGTGCTTGTCGCCCTCCTCCTGGCCCTCGGTGATCTCTTCGAACTCTTCGTCCAGATATGATACCTTCACCGGGTCGAGCGCGACCTTGACTACGCGGGCCTCGTAGTAAATGGGGACGGTCGCGCCATCCTCAACCGCGCGGCGCACGTCGTAGACGTCGATGTAATCGCCGAAGACGCTGCGCGTGTTGCGGTCGGTCAACTCGACCGGTGTGCCGGTGAAGCCGATGAACGAGGCGTTTGGCAGAGCATCGTGGAGATGGCGCGCGAAGCCGTAGCCCATCTCGCCCGTCTCCTCGTTGAGCTTGCCGCCGAACCCGTATTGACTGCGGTGGGCCTCGTCCGCGATGACGATGACGTTCCGGCGATCGGTCAGCGCAGGGTACCGTTCCGCGTTCTCTTCGGGCAAGAACTTCTGAATGGTTGTAAAGACGACGTGGCCTGAGGCGACCGCGAGCGCCTGGCGTAGGTCCTCGCGGCTGACGGCCTGCTCGGGCGTTTGGCGCAAGAACTCGGTGCAGCGCATGAACTGATCGAAGAGCTGGTCGTCGAGATCGTTGCGATCGGTCAACACGAGGAGCGTGGGATTCGCGAGTTGTGCTTGCTGCGCGATCTTCGAGGCATAGAACGCCATCGAGAGGCTCTTGCCACTGCCCTGCGTGTGCCAGAAGACGCCGATGCGGCGGTCCCCGCCTTCGGCGGTCGCGTCAATCGTGCGTTCGACCGCCTTGTTGACGGCGTAATACTGGTGGTAGGCGGCGAGGATCTTGTTCGGCGGCATCGTCGCTTCGAACAGGATGAAGTGGCGGAGGATATCGAGCAGCCGGCGCTTCTCGAAGACCTCGTTGACGAGGGGCTCGATCTCGACTGGCACCTTAGCGCCGTCCGCGCGCTTCCAGGTGCTGAAACGCTCCCAGGCGGCGGTGAGCGAACCCATCTTCGCTTGCGTTCCGTCGGCGACGATCAAGAGTTCGTTGTACGCCAGTAATCCGGGAAGATCGCGCTTGTAGGTCTGCGTTTGGCGAAAGGCGCTCAGAATCGTCGCCTTCTCGTCCATCGGGCTCTTGAACTCGAAAAGCGCGATCGGCAGACCGTTGACGAAGACCAGTAAGTCAGGGCGCCGTTCGCCGGAATCCTCTTTGATCGTGAACTGGTTGACCGCCAGCCAATCGTTCGCATCGGGGTTCTCGAAGTTGATAATCCGCGCTTTAGCATAGCGAACGCCGCCAGCGCCGTCGCTGTACTCGACGTCGACGCCTTCAATGAGGAACTTGTGAAAGCGCTGGTTATTGAGCACGAGATCAGTCGTCTCGTGGACCGTTACCTTGCGCAGCGCATCCTCGCGTGGAGGCAGCGGTAGCGTTGGATTGAGCCGGGCTATAGCCGAACGAAGTCGCTCGACGAGAACGGCATCTTTAAAGGACTTACGCTCTTCGTGAACGCCATCCGGCGCGATGTCAGCGCCAGGCAGGTACGCGTAACCAAGGCCCTTGAGCAGATCGATCGCGTAATGCTCGACCGCGTCTTCGTTGAGATAGCCGGACATCGCTAGACAGCCTACCCCACGAGCCGCTCCGCGTCTGTCACGCGGACTTCGCCGGAGATGAGCTTCGGGAGCAGCGCGTCGCGGAGAGCCGCAAGGGTTTGCGACTCGTGGATTGCGCTGATTATCCGTTCCATCATTGGAGCGATGGCTTTGGCGAAAGTTCGTGCGATCGTGGTGGGCGGGAGGTTCACTTCGTAGCCGGCGATGTGGTCCCAAGATGCGCGCGGCATTTTCGTTCCAGTTGAACACCGGTCGGTGTGGGCCACTAACTCATCGCTGCTGAGATGCATAAGAACATACGCGGCCCAATCCTTCGAGGACGGTGATACTACAAGGATGTCAGTCGAACAAACTCCATCAATCGGTGCTATACCGACCTTGTGAAAATAGGGGCGTAATTTTCCGAAGAGGAACTCTCCGCGCCTAAATTGCGACTTGTTGCTTTCCAGCTGCGCGGCGCGCTCCCAGCGATCCAACGCGATGTTCCGGCGTGGCATGTGCTCGAGCCCGATGTAGGGCGTTTCCGCAGGGATGTTAGCATGCAAAATCGCGCGGCGCTGGTTCATCGCCACCTCGCCGAGCGCCCCGACGTGCCACCCCTTCGGGATTTCACCGAGTTCGGAATCTTCGAACGAATCGGGGAAGAGCGCGGCGATCTCGGGTGGGATGCCGGGGTCGCGGCCTTCGGCTTTTGCGCGGACGGGATCGAAGTCGACGAACCACGATTTGAACAGCGCCCGCGCCATCGCCTCAAGCGTCGCGCTCATCTTGCGATTCAATTCGATCTTGTCATCGAATGCGCCAAGGACGCGGGCTATCGCGCGCTGTTCGGAAAGTGGCGGGACGGGGAGCAGGACCTTTCGGAGCTCAGATTGTCTAATGCCATGAACGGTCGTGCCCGACGCCCTCGAAAGGATATCGTGCTGAACGTCAGATGACTGGATCGCATAGTACAAGAAACGGCCATCGAGAATACGTTGCTTTGCGCGGATCGCGAACAGGCGTTGCCCGAGACACCAGTCGACTTTTTGACGAAGGTAAGCGACCTCTCCAAGGGGGGCTTCAGACGTTAGAATGACGTCGCCCGCGTCGAGTGGGATGCGCATCCATTTGGCGTACGTCGAGTCGTCTACGAAGCGCGGTTCATCCGCGGACAGATCGATAGTGCCGCTTTTGATAACTTTGGCGGAAATAACGCGGTGCCCAGACTCTTTGAACGCGGAGCCGAGCTTGAGCGGCGTGACTCCGCGACGGTCGAGCACGTCTTCTGTGACATCCTCAAGCGGCTGTAGAGACCAGCTATTTGCCGTAGCCGATTTGCCCAATCGCACCGCGAATAACCTCGTCTAGGCGAACCGACTCGAGCTGTTGCTCCCGAAGAAGCGATGTCAGACGGGCGATCTTGTCTTCGAAGGGTTCATCGTCGTCTTCGAGTTCCTTCGTGCCGACGTAACGACCCGGTGTAAGGATGTGGCCATGCTTGCGAACCTCATCGAGCGGCGCCGCTTTGCAGAAGCCCGGAACGTCCTCGTAGGTGCCGGCCTTTCCACGCCACGCATGGTACGCGGCGCTGATCTTTGCGATGTCCTCTTTGCGCAGGGCCTTGTGCGTGCGGTCCGTCATCGCGCCCATCTTGCGCGCGTCGATAAAGAGTATCTCGCCGCTGCGATCGCGGAACTTGTGGTTGCGCCGGTCGCGCGCGAGAATCCAAACACAGACTGGAATCTGCGTCGTGTAAAAAAGCTGCCCTGGCAGCGCAATCACGCAGTCAGCAAGCCCGCCATGCTCCGCCTCGATCAGGTTCTTGCGAATCTCGCCTTCGCCGCTTTGGTTCGACGACATCGAGCCGTTCGCCATGACGAACGCGGCGATGCCAGTCGGCGCGAGATGGTAGACGAAGTGCTGAATCCAGGCGTAGTTCGAGTTTCCCGCCGGCGGAATGCCGTAGCGCCAGCGTGCATCGTTGCGCAACCCCTGACCGCCCCACTCGCTATCGTTGAAGGGCGGATTGGCGAGAATGAAGTCGGCCTTCAGGTCTGGGTATGCATCCTGGAGAAACGAACCGCCCTCGTTCCACGTGATGTCCGCTTCGATCCCGCGAATCGCGAGATTCATCATCGCAAGGCGCCAAGTCGTATGATTGGATTCCTGGCCGTAAATCGAAACGTCGCCGATCCTCCCGCCGTGCGCGAGAACGAACTGTTCCGATTGCACGAACATGCCGCCCGAGCCGCAGCACGGGTCGAAGACACGCCCTTTATAGGGCTCGATCATCTCGACCATGAGTCGTACAAGGGAACGTGGCGTGTAGAACTCGCCACCCGCTCTTCCTTCGGCGGTTGCAAACCGGCCGAGGAAATATTCGTACACGCGCCCGATGACGTCGTGCTTGCGGGCCTCCGCGTCGCCGAGCCCGATGCCGTTCACGAGATCAACGAGCTGACCCAGACGCGTCGAACCGAGCGACGGCTTCGCGTACTCTTTCGGCAGCACGCCGCGCAGACGCGGGTTGTCGTGTTCGATCGCGATCATCGCCTTGTCGACGATTTCGCCGATCTGGGGCGACTTGGCTTGGGCTGCGATCTGCGTCCAGCGCGCCGCCTGCGGCACCCAGAAGACGTTTTGCGCGGTGTACTCATCGCGGTCTTCGGGATCCGACTCGCGATCGGCGGTGAGTTGCGCGTGCAACTCCTCGAACGCATCCGAAATGTACTTGAGGAAGATCAGTCCGAGAACGGGATGCTTGTACTCGGAGGCGTCCATCGAGCCGCGCAGCGTATCGGCGGCCGACCACAGCGTCGCTTCGAATCCAAGATCGCCGTTCGTTGCCTTCGGCGTCGCCGCCGAACCGTTCGCCTTACGCCCGCGCGGCATGCTGTATCGTCCCTTCTTACAGAGCCCCTCGGAGCTACCACGTGCAGGCGGCCAATGCCTCGCCGGGCGGAAGCTCAACCGACAGCGCGAGCTCGGCGGCAGCCCGCGACGGGACTTTTGGCCCACGCGCCGCGATGCGTCGCCGCCTAATACCCTAAGGCTTCGCCGGCGGGGCGGCGATCGTCGCTGCCGCCGTAGCGCACGCGCGTCTTCGGATCCACGACCACCGCTTGGGCCGATCCCCACGATGGGATCATCTTCAGCGTGTAGCCCATGCCGCGCAGGCCGGCGGCGGTCGCGGCGGTGAACGCGCCGGGTTCGTACTCGATGCGATCGGGCAGCCACTGCATGTTGGTGCGCGGCGCATCGACCGCTTGTTGCGCGTTCATGTGATAGACCAGCGCGTTCAAGATCGTCTCGAGCACGATCGTGATGATGCGCGAGCCGCCCGGGCTGCCGGTCACCATCGCGATCTTGCCGTTGCGCGTCACGATCGTCGGCGCCATCGATGAAAGCGGGCGCTTTCCGGGAGCGATGTCGTTGATCTTGCCCTGCACCAAGCCGTACATGTTCGGCACGCCCGGCTTCGAGGTGAAGTCGTCCATCTCGTCGTTGAGAAAGAAGCCGGTGTTGCCCGCGATCACGCCCGCGCCGAACCAGTCGTTGAGCGTGAACGTCATGCCGACCGCGTTGCCCCAACGATCGACGATCGAGAAGTGGGTCGTCTCCTTGTGTTCGGTGATCGCGATGCCCGGCCCAGGCTTCACCTGCGACGACGGCGTCGCGCGATTGGGCGAGATCGAGGCGCGCAGTTTGGCCGCGTACACCGCCGAGAGCAGCCGGCGCACCGGATCGTGCACGAAATCGGGATCGCCGAGCAGGTAGTTGCGGTCGGCATAGGCGCGGCGTTCGGCTTCGGTGACGTAATGCACCGACTTCAAGCTGTGCCAGCCCCACTGCGCCAGCGGATACGGCGCGATGATGTTCAGAATCTCGCACAGCGTCACGCCGCCCGAGCTGGGCGGCGGTGACGAGGCGATGTCGTAGCCGTGATAGGTGCAGTGCACCGGCTGCGTGACTTCCACGTGGTAGTCGGCGAAGTCGCGCAGCGTCAGAATGCCGCCGTTGGCACGGCTGGCGGCCACGATCGCCTTCGCGATCGGTCCACGGTAGAACGCGCGCGCGCCGTCGCGCGAAATCAGCGCCAGCGTCGCGGCCAGCTGCGGCTGGCGAAAGATCGTTCCCGGCACCGGGAAGTGGCCGTGCGGCATGAAGATCGCGCGCGCGTTGGGCTGATTCGCGAAGCTGTACGCGCCGCTGTAGCCCTCGCCGGCCGAACCCTTGAACGGCACCAAGTCGCCGCGCTCCCAGCGAAAGCCGTTCTTTGCCAGCGCAATTGCGGGCGCCATCAGACGCGCGCGCGACATCGTGCCGAACTCCTTGCGCGCCGTCTCCATCCCGGCCACCGTGCCGGGCACGCCGATCGCCTTCCAGCCCTTGCGCGAAAGCCACGGAATCACGTTGCCGTGGCTATCCTGATACATCCGCGCCGTGGCGCGCAGCGGCGCCTTTTCGCGAAAGTCGATGAAGCGCTCGCGGCCGTCGTGCATGCGCACCAGCATGAAGCCGCCGCCGCCGATGTTGCCGCAGCACGGATCGACCACGGCCAGCGCGTAGGCGATCGCAACCGCTGCGTCGACGGCGTTGCCGCCGGCCTTGAGCACGTCGACGCCGATTTGGGTCGCCTCGTGCTGCTCGGTCGCCACCATCGCGTGCCGCCCCACCGCAACCTGGCGCTGGGTTGCTCCCGAGGCCGCCAGGCTGCCCAGCGCCATCGTCGAGCCGATCAGCGCCGCCACCGCAAAAAGCCGCTTCATCACCATAGCCGCCAGCATTGGCGAGGCGCGCCGCCCGGCCTGCCGTCAATCCGGGCAGGTCGCCCGTCGCCGCGGCCCGAACCAGCAGCGGTTCAATTTAAAGAGCAAACAAGCAATCAACTAGGAGATATCGTGCCCGAATCCGTGACCTTAACGGTCGGCGGGCGCACGATGGTCATCGAAACCGGGGAACTCGCGAAGCAAGCTAACGGCTCCGCCCTGGTTCGTTATGGCGACCAAAACGTCGTGCTCTGCGCCGTCACTGCCTCCGCGAAACCGCGTGAAGGCATCGACTTCTTCCCCCTCACCTGCGACTTCGAAGAGAAGATGTACGCTGCCGGCAAGATTCCGGGCGGCTACATCAAGCGCGAAGGCCGCCCCCCCGAGCACGCGGTGCTCAGCTCGCGGCAGATCGATCGACCGATTCGCCCGCTCTTTCCCGACGGTTTCCGCAACGACGTGCAAATCGTCGCGACCGTGCTCTCGATCGATCCCGAACTCGACGCCGACGTGCTCGGCGTCTGCGCCGCCGGTGCGGCGCTCGCGCTCAGCGACATCCCGTTTGATAAAACCGTCGCGGCGGTGCGCGTCGGGCGCGACGAAGAAGGCAACTTCATCTGCAATCCCACCCTGCCCGAGTACGTCACCGGCGGCATGGACATCGTCATCGCCGGCACCGCCGATGCGGTGATGATGGTCGAGGGCGGCGGCGACGAGATCTCCGAAGAGGATTTTCTCGGCGCGGTCGAGTTCGCGCACGCCGAAATCAAGAAGATCGTGAAAGCGATCGACCAGCTCGCCAAGAAACACGGCAAGAAGAAGCGCGAGTTCCCGGTCAGCCGGGTCAACACCGATCTCGACAAGTGGGTGCGCAAGACCTTCGGCAAAGACGTCGCCAAGGCGATGCGCATCGTCGAGAAGGGCGAGCGCGAGGAAGCCTTCGCCGAGATCAACGTCGACGAAGCGCTGGCGCGCTGCGGCAAGAAGGACGACGACATTCGAGCGCTGCTCGAAAGCTCGACCGGCGCCAAGGAGTTCGGCAAGATCGTCAAGGCGATGGAAGAGGACGAGCTGCGCGTGATGGTCGTCGACGAAAAGATTCGTCCCGACGGCCGCAAGCCGGGTGAAATCCGTCCGATCTGGACCAAGGTTCACTACGTGCCGCGCGTGCACGGCTCGGGCGTTTTCACCCGCGGCCAAACGCAGGTCTTCACCGCCGCAACGCTGGGTTCGACCAGCGACGCGCAGCGGCTCGACGGCATCGTCGCGCTCGAAGACAAGCGCTACATGCACTTCTACAACTTCCCGCCGTTCTCGGTCGGCGAAACCCGTCCGATGCGCGGACCGGGCCGCCGCGAAATCGGCCACGGCCACTTGGCCGAGCGCGCGCTGCTGCCGGTGCTGCCGCCGCGCGAAGAGTTCCCCTACACCCTGCGCCTAATGAGCGAAGTGCTCGAATCCAACGGATCGTCGTCGATGGCGTCGGTCTGCGGTTCCACGCTCGCGCTGATGGATGCCGGCGTGCCGATCAAGGCGCACGTGGCCGGCGTCGCGATGGGGCTGATCCTCAAGGGCGACAAGTACGCGATCCTGACCGACATTCAAGGCCTCGAAGATGCGCTCGGCGAGATGGATTTCAAAGTCGCGGGCACCAAAAAGGGCATCACCGCAATTCAGATGGATATCAAGGTGCAGGGCATCACGATCGCCATCATGCGCGAGGCGATGGTCGAAGCCAAGAAGTCGCGCGACTTCATCATCGACAAGCTCGCCGAGACGATCGCCGAGCCGCGTAAGGAACTCTCCTCGTTCGCACCGCGGATGATCGTGATCAAGATCAACCCGGCCAAGATCAAAGATGTGATCGGTCCAGGCGGCAAGATGATCAACAAGATCATCCAGGAGACCGGCTGCACCAAGATCGACATCGAGGACGACGGCACGGTCTACATCACCTCGCTCGACGGCGCTTCGGGCGATGCCGCCAAGGCGGCGGTCGAGGCGATCACCGAAGACGTGGTCGTCGGCAAGACCTACACCGGCACGGTCACGCGGATCATTCCGATCGGCGCGTTCGTGCAGATCCTCCCCGGCAAGGAAGGGTTGGTGCACATCAGCCAGTTGGCGCGCGAGCGCGTCAACGCGGTCGAAGACGTGGTCAACCTCGGCGATAACCTCGACGTCAAGGTCATGGAGATCGACGAAAAAGGCCGGCTCAACCTCTCGCACAAGGCGCTGCTCAACGGCGGCGCCGACGACTACGACGCGCCGCGCGGGCGCGATCGTGGCGGCGATCGTGGCGGCGATCGTGGACGCGACCGCGGCGACGATCGTGGACGCGATCGCGGCGGCTTCAACCGCGGTGGATTCAATCGCGGCGGTGGCGATCGCGGCCCGGTGGAGCGCAGCGATGCGGGACCGGCCAGCGCCGAGAGCGACAGCATGCCGCCGGCCGACGACCCCGGCGCACCGCCGACGCGCCGTCGGCGGCGTCCGCAAGGGCGGCACGACGACTAGTCGACCGCCGCGCGGTCACGGAAAACGTACGAGGGCCTGCAGCGATGCAGGCCCTCGTCACATGTGCGCGGGCGCTAGAGCCCGCCGACGCCGTTCGGCGTTCCCCAGCCGGTCGGCCCGTCGTAGCCGCGGCGCGCCGTGCAGACGAATGCATACGCCTTCGCGCAGGTGCGCGCGAACCGGCCGTTGCCGCCCACGTCGGCGGCCGGAATCACGTTGTTGCCGGCGGTCACGTCGTTGAAGCCGCGCCCGCGCGCATTCCAAATTTCCTCGGCACCGTGGCGAGTCGCGGCGTTGCCGGCCAGCGCAATCGCCGCCGCGACGATCGGCGACGCAACGCTCGTGCCGCCAAAGATGTACCACGACCGGTCTTTGCGCACGATCACGCCGGTGACCGGATCGGCGACTGCCGCGAGATCGTTGTACGCGCGCTTCGGGCAGCCAGCCACCTTCTGCCAGGCCGGTTTGGGCGCGAGCGACGCGCAACCGCTGCCGGTCGCGAAGATACCGAAGAGACACGGGCCACCGCCCGCCGCGTAACAGCTCCAGGCCGTCTCGGTCCAGCCGCGCGTCGTCGACGATGCCGGCATCAGCCGCGTTCCGCCGACCGCGATCACCGAAGCGAACGCGGCCGGATCCTGCGGTCCGTCGCAGCCCTTGACTGACGCGCAGTCGTTGAAGCCGTCGTCGCCGGCGCTGGCCGTGATCGCCACGCCGGGATGATCGTACGCGCCATCCGCGGCGGCGTACTCCGCGCCGCCCCACGAGTTGCTGATCACGGTCGCACCGAGCTTCACCGCCGTATCCTCCGCCTGCGCGAAGTGTGCGAACGAGTTATTCAGCGCTTCGACCAAGATAATGTGGCAGTTCGGGCAGACCGCCGAGACCATGTCGACATCGAGCGACTCCTCACCCCACCAACTGTTGCTGCTGCGCGGAAATGTGCTGCGCGAACCGTTTCCGGCGACCTTCAAGAAACACCCGTTGGCCACGGTGCACGGCGGCAGCCCATAGCGCGCGCGATACTCCGCCAGATCGTCGGCAGCGGTCGGATCGTCGTAGGCATCCACCACCGCAACGGTCTGTCCGCTGCCGCCCGTCGACGAAGGAAAGCGATAGGCGGCCTGCAGATCGCTCGGGCCGTAGCAGACGGCGTTGCCGCGCGTGCAGCCGGTCTCATAGAGCGCGCTGAAGTGCGTCGTCGGCCCCACGTCGGTGCGCATCAGCGCGAAGCAGCGCGCGTATCCCGGGCGCGCGCTCGGGCACTCCGGCTGCACGCGCACCCCGACGCCCGCATTGGCACCGAGCTGCGGGCGCGCCACCAGCGTCGCGCCTGCGGGCGCGGCGGCCGCGCCGACGTTGGGAAGCCCGTTCGGTGGGGCGGCGCATCCACTCGCAAACGCAGCAACCACGACCAGGGCAACGGTCGAACGGCGGATCATTGCAAACCTCCTGCGCGCGCTGCGCTCGGCAAACTTCGGGCCACGCGCGCAGCCCTCCTCGACGCGGCGCGCTATGGCGCGAACCGCAACCCGAGGCTCAGCGCGCGCGCGCGCCGCCGATCTTCGATGCCGGCATACCACCGCAACCGGCCGCGCAGCGGCCCCGAGAGGTCGCCGTCCACGTGGTAGAACGGCGCATCATCGAGCAGGTCGCGCCGGTAGATCGCATCGACGCGCAGCGCGCCGGCGTTGGCATACGTTAGCCACAGCGCATCGACCGTCGGCGCGAGCGCGGCGCTATAGATGCCCAGCGGCGCAGAAACGTCGTCGGCGACGTGCATCGTCCAACTGCGCAGCGCGATCTGCGGACTGATTTGCCAGGTGAGCGCGAGGCCGAACGATGCGATGCTTCCGTTCGCGTCACCGGAGAGATCGCTGCGCGCCGCCTCCAGCGATGCGCGCACGCGCGCCAGATCGTCGTAGGTCAGCGTGGCCGCGGTGAGCGTGCTGCGCAGGTACGGCAGCGTCGCGGGCGCAGCATCGGCGTAGCGATCGACGAATGTCGGCAACGCGTACGCTCCGCTTGCGTCCACCCGCGCGCGCCAGCGTCGCGCCGCGCCGAGCCGCAACCGCAGCGCCGGCGTCACGAAGGATGCGTGGGTCGCCGACGGCCCGGCTTCCACCGCGCCGCGCTGCGCGATCCAAAACGCCGCCGCGCCGACGCGCAGGTCGTAGCCGGGTGCAGCCGCCTCGATGCCGGCATCTAGGCGCGACTGCGAAAGATTCGCGCCGAGATCGGCACCGCCGAGCGCGCGCGCATCCTGATAGCCGCTCGACGCGCGCGTCGCGGCATCGGCGAAGAACGTGCCGCGCCCGGGCGATCGAAACCCCAGCGTCAGTTGCGCGTCGGACCACACGCTCGAGAGCGCGTAGTCGGTGACGCCGGCCAGATACGCGCCGCGATCGATCGCGGCCGTGGCCGCGATGCCCGCGCGCGGGATCAGCCAGCGCAGGTCGGCAACGCTCTGCGCATCGGCGAGCGCGCCACCCGGATCGCCGAAGGCGTGCAGTTGTTCGGTCGCGGCGCCGTAGGCAAGTTGCTGATCGGCGCCGAGCGCGAGGGTGCCCGCCAGGTCGGCGCGCTGACGCGACGTCTGCGCGTCGCTCGACGCGCCGGCGACGACCGCCACTCCGTCGCCGCCGCCCTGCGCGCGCAGGCTGCTCGTGCCGCCGAGCAGCAGCGTATCGACCGGCGCGGGGCCGAACGGGGTGAGCGCGTAGGTGCCGCCGCCGGCCCGATCGCCGTAGCGAAACGCATCGCCGGCACCGTCCACGCGCACCGCCGTTTCGTAGCCGGCCGGAATCGCGATGAACGGCGAGAGACCCGCGACCGGATCGTAACTCGGCACGCCGCCATCGAGCACCAGTCCGCCGCCGGGCATCAGGCCGCGATCGCTGATCTGCGCGCCCGGATACACGTCGCGGCTCAACTGCAGCAGCGTGAACGGCCGTAACGCCAGCGCCGAAGCCACATCGGCATACGGGAGATTGGCCAGGTCGCCGGCATCCGGCGCCGGCTGCGCGAGCGCCGCATAGCGCTGCACGATCGCGATCACCGGCTGCGTGCCGAGCACCGCAACGGTGGTCGTACGACAGTAACGGCAGGTCACGCGCACCCGCCGCACCGCCGCGGCCGCCACCGCAAAGGTGCCGTCGGCGTGCGTCCGCGCGCGCGCCCGCACCACGCCGTGCGCGCCCAGCGCCACCACGTACGCACCGGCGATCGGGCGCCCGGCGCGATCGCGCACCGATCCCACCACCAGCGCGACTTGCGCGCGGCTCGCCGCGGTCGTGATTCCGAAGCCCAGCGCCAGCGCGACCGCGGCGACGTATCGGCGATTCACGCTTTCTTTAGACCTTCGAGTATAATCGGTCGTGGTGTCACGCGTCCTTTCGCGCCTTCTCGTCCTCGTGCTGCTGCTCGGCGTGCTGTTCTGCGCTCGCGTTGCGTGGGCGAGCGCGCTCGCCCTGCAAACCCTCGCCGCCGAGGCGCTGGTGCCGTCGGCAGCGCCGGCGCTGCTCGGACCGATCGGCGCAACCGGACGGATCGGCTGGAACTGCGCGCCCGAGCACGCCGCCGGCGCGCCAACGGCACGCGGCGGCGAACTGCCCGGCACCGAGCCGAAGCCCTAAGCAGCGTGCGCGCCGCGCTGCTCGCCTGCGTTCTCGCCGCAACGGTGCCGGCCGTCGCGCGCGCACAGACGTATCCGAGCGCGTCACCGCTGCCGCGCAGCACCGCCGTGCCGGTGTTGCGCGCGCTCGCGATTCGCCGCGAGATCACCACCCGCTTTGCGCTCGCGCTGCGCGATCAGGCCGCCGGCCACTGGAGCGACGCGGCGGCCGAGCTGCAGGCCGTCCTCGCGCTCGCGCCGCCCGAGCCGCAGGGCTCAACCGCGCACTACGATCTGGCGCTTGCCTACGCGCATTTGGATCGCAACGCGGCGGCCGCGCGCGAACTCCAGCGCGCGATCGCGCTCGACCCCGGCTTCTTGGCCGCGATGGCCAACCTGGTCGCGATCGATCTGGCGCGCGGCGACCTGCGCGCGGCGCGCGCGGCCGCGGATCGGTTCGTCGCCGCCGCACCGGATTCGGCCCGCGCGCTCTACTCGCGGGGCATCGTAGCGCTACGCCTCGGCGACGCCGCCACCGCGCGCGCCGACTTCGGCAAGCTGCTGCAGCAGAGCCCGCGCTACGCGCTGGCGCACTACGACTTGGCGCTGGCCGAGGAGCACCTGGGCGCATACGCCAGCGCCGCCAGCGAACTCTCGATCGCGCTCGCGCTGGCGCCCTCGTATGCGCGGGCGCGGCTCGCGCTGGGCGTCATCTACCTGCGCGAGGGCCATCGCGCCCAGGCGCGCGCCGCCTTTCTGCGGGCCGCGCACGACGCCGCCGGCGATCCGGCGCTGCGCAATCTCGCCGACGCCATGCTGGCCGCAATTTAAAGATTCTTCATCCCCCTCCGGTAGAGTGAGCGCACAATCACTCACCGGAGGTCGTCATGCTTTTACGTTCCGCCAGCCTGGTCGCGGCCGTCGCCGCACTCGCCGTCTCGGCCTGCACCGGCTCGAATCACACCAGCGGAAGTCCCGGGCTGCCGCCGATGGCGACGCGCTCCTTCGCGCTCGACGGCGGGCAACTCGTCGCCCGTGCGTTACCACCGCGCACGATCGGCGAAGAACTGCCGAGCGAAGGCGTCGGCTCGGTCCACAGCGCGCCCTGGGGCGCGGTGGTGGGCGGCTTCACGCAGATGCGCTACGCGCAAGTCCTGGCCTTCCCGCCGGGTACGATCCTACACGTGCGCAATCTCTCCAAGACGACCGCGCACACGCTCGACGTCGTCGAAGCGATCGCCAAGGCGCCGGCCCGCTTTCCGCAGTCGCCGAGCCTCGCCGTCGCGGCGGCCGGTCACGGCGTGCTCGGCAAGGGCTACGCGAGCGGCATCATCCAACCCGGCAAGAGCATCACCGTCAAGCTGCTCAAGCCCGGCATCTACCTGATCGGTTGCGCGTTTCACTATAGCCTGGGCATGCGCGACGTGCTGATCGTCCGCAAGGGCGCCAAGCCCGGACCGCAGGGCACGCCGGCGCCGCAGCCCACCGCCACGCCGTCGACGGCGCCGTCGTCGTCGCCGCCCGGCGGGGGCTGGTAGTGCATCGCGCCGTCCTCGCAACCTTCGCCCTGGTGCTGCTCGGCGGATGCACGCCGGGCGGCACCGCGGCAACCGGTGGCGGCGGCGGAAGCAGTTCGCTCGTCACCACGATCTCGATCAGCCTCACGCAGTACGCGCCGACCAGCACGCAGTACGGCACCAGCGGCGGCTACGCGCCGGCGGTGACGACGGTGCCGGTCGGTAGCCACATCCGGTTCGTCAACAACGATAGCTTCGCGCATACCGCCACCGCAATTCCCGGCGCGACGCGCTTTCCAAGTTCCTCGCCGTTTACGATCAGCGCGACCACACAGCACGGCACCACCCTCTCGGGCGGCTTTAGCGCCGGTGCGCTGCAGCCGGGGCAAACCTCGCAACTGATCTTAGTCGACAAGAAGGGCACCTACTTGTTCGGATGCTTCTATCACTACGGCGCACCGATGCGGGCAGCGATCGTTGCGCAGTAGCGGCCGCCTTCGGATCGCGCTCGCCGCGCTCGTCCTGATCGGCGGCGGCGCGCTCACGGCGGCTCCGGCCCGCGCGATTCCGATCTTCGCGCAGCGCTATCACCTCACATGCGGTGCGTGCCATAGCGTGCTGCCGGAGCTCAATGCCTTCGGCACCTACTTTCGCGCGCACGGCTATCGACTGCCGCTGCCGACGCACGCGACCTCGATCTTCGCGATCCGCTATCAGATGGCGTACGCCAAGAATCCGCCCGAGGGCACGCGGCGCTGGACACCCGGTGGCATTCTGCTCGGCTCGGCCAACTTCGGGCCGATCACCGCATTCATCCACTACAACTTAGGCGCAGGCGGCGGCCCGAGTGCGCTCTACCTGGGTTACCTGGCGACCTACAACGCCCACACCCGCTCGCTCTATCGACTCGGTCTGTTCGAGTTGCCGCTGCTGCAGTCACCCGGGCAGCGCCTCGACGACCTGCAGCAGTACGGTTACTACGGCACGCACGTCGGGCTGAACGATCTTCCGCTCAGTTCGCCGCGCTGGGGACTGCAGGCCGAGCGAACGATCGGCGATCTGCGCGTCGACGCCACCGCGGCGCTGGGCGCCTATCAGGGATCGGCCTACGGCGGCAAGCCGCTGGCAACCGGCGAGAATACGTCGTCGGCGCGACCCGAACTCGGCCTGTGGCTCGACCAAACGCTGGCGCAGGGCCCGCTCGAGTTCGACGCCGGCGGCGAAGCGCTGGAGGGGGCGCGCTCGATCGTGCAGAGCGGCGGCAAGACCTTTACCGATCCGTACGCACGCGGCGGACTGCTGATGCACGCACGCTGGCGCGGCCTCGACCTCCAAGCCGAGCAGTTCTGGGGAACCGACCGCAACGCCGACGGCTTCGGCACGTTGCAGCGCTCGGCCGGCGGCTACGTGCGGTTGAAGTACTACCCGATCGCCCACGCCTACGTCGGCGTGCGCTACGACGCCTCGGCGAATCCGCTGGTCAGTCGCGACTGGACGTACTATGCGGCCGGCATGATCGCGCCGGTGCGCTTGCTGCTGCAGGAAGTGCAGGTGCCGGGCGGTGCCCCATCGCTGGGCGGTGCCATGACGATCGCCTTCCCGGGTTCCCTGAGCTTCTAGCGCGAATCCGTCCGGCGGTGCGGATCCTCGTCGTCGAAGACAATCGCGCGATCGCGCGGTCCCTGGTGCGCATGCTCGAGGCGCGCAAGTTTGCCGCCGACGTCGCGAGCGACGGCCCGAGCGGACTCGATCAACTCTTGCGCGGAACGTACGATCTGGCCGTGGTCGACGTGATGCTGCCCGGGATCGACGGCTTCGAGCTCGCACGGCGCGCGCGCGGCGACGGCGTGCAGACGCCGATCCTGATGCTCACCGCACGCGACGGCGTCGAGGATCGCATCGCCGGGCTGGAGTGCGGCGCCGACGACTACGTCGCGAAACCGTTTCACGAAGCCGAGTTGATCGCGCGCGTGCACGCGATCCTGCGCCGCGGCGCGCGTCCGGTGGTCGAGGCGGTCGTGGTGGGCAAGCTGCGGCTCGACGGCGGTGCGCGCACGATCGCGTACGACGGTCAGCTGCTCGAGCTTGGGGCCACCGAGTTTCGTCTGCTCGAACTGCTGGCGCGCAACGCCGGACGCACGTTCACCCGCTCCGAACTGCTGGAACGCATTTGGGAGTACGACTTCGACGGGTCGAGCAACATCGTCGACGTCTACGTCAGCCAGCTGCGGCGCAAACTCAAACGCTACGGCGGCGACCGGATCATCGAGACGGTCTGGGGCGTCGGCTACCGGTTGCGCGCGTGATCGTTCGCTCGGCCGGCCTACATCTGGCGGCTTTCGCCGCAGTGCTGGCCGCACTCGACGCCGGCGCGTATGCGTTCATGCACCGCTACTATGCCTCGCTGCTCGAGCCGGTCGCCGGCACGTCGGCCTATGCGCGCGCGATGGGCGTGGCGATGCAGCACGTCATCGTCACGCTCGGCTGGATCGATCTCCCGCTGCTAGCGATCTTCGCACTCGCGTCCTACGCATTGGCGCGGGCTGCAATCGCGCCGCTGGTGGCCGCGCGCGAACGCGAGCGCGTCTTTGCCGCCGACGCGGCGCACGAGCTGCGCACGCCGCTGGCGGCGATCGCGTCGCTCGCACAGGCCGCGCAGCACGGCAGCGAGGCGCAGGTGCGCGACGCGCTGACCGAGATCGCGCAGAGCGCGCTCGATGCCGCGGCGACGATCGACGATTTGCTCACCCTGGCGCGCGCGCCGCGACCGCAGGCGCTGGCCTGCGAGCCGGTCGATCTCGCGGCGGTCGTCGCGCGCAGCCTGCGCGAGTTCGCCGCGCGCGCCGCCGGCGGTGGCATCGCGATCGACTGCGACACCGATAGTGCGATCGTCGACGGCGAGGAGCGGCGCCTGCGCGAACTCACCCGCAACCTGCTCGACAACGCGCTGAAGAACGCGGCCAGGCAGATCCGGGTGTGCACGCGCGTCGACGCGACCGCTGCGACGTTGAGCGTCGAGGACGACGGTCCCGGCGTCGCGCCCGAGGAGCGCGAGCGCATCTTCGAGCGTTTCTACCGCCGCGACGGGCGCGGCACCGGCTTGGGCCTGGCGATCGTGCGCTGGGTTGCGCGCGCACACGGCGCCAGCGTCACGGCGGGAGCGTCACCCCTCGGCGGCGCGGCGTTCGTGGTGCGCTTCAGCCGCGCGGACCAAAGCCGCGATAACCGTGGAGCGGAATGACGGTGGCCTCGAGCATGCCGTGCGTGTAGAGCGGTAGGGTATCGAGCGCGGCGCGGGCGGCGGCCTCGTCGGCGACTTCCAAGAGCAGGATGGCGCCGGCCACGTCGCCGCGGCTCCATGCCTGGCGCAGCGTTCCCACGCCGTAAAGCCGGCGCACCGCTTCGGCCTCGGGATCGAGCAACGCCGCGAACTCGGCCTCCGCGAAGCGCTCGGTGAGGCGGCGGCAGACTACCAAAACTTGCATCGCGCCTGCTTCGCGCCGGCGGCGAAACCCACCGGCAAGCGGAGACGAGCCGACCGGGCGCGTATGGTGCCTGCCATGCCTTTCGAGTCCCTCGGCGCGTTCGTCGCCGCGCTGCGCGCCGCCGGCGAGTTGCACGAGGTCTCGGCCGCGGTCGATCCGCGCCTCGAGATCGCCGAGATCACCGATCGCGTCGTCAAGGCGGGCGGCCCGGCGCTGCTCTTCACCAACGTCCGCGGCTCGGCGTTCCCGGTGCTCACCAATCAGTTCGGCAGCCAGCGCCGGATGGCGATGGCGCTCGATGCCGCCCACCTCGACGACGTTGCGGCACGCCTGCGCGCGCTACTGGATCTGGCGCCGCCGGGTGCGTCGCTGCTGGAGCGCATCGGCGCGATCGCCCGGCTCGCTCCGTTGCGCAACGCGCTGCCGCGCACGGTGCGCGACGCCGCCGCGCACGACGTGGTGATGCGTCATCCCGATCTCACCAAGCTGCCGATCCTCACCACCTGGCCGCTCGACGCCGGTCCGTTCATCACCCTTCCGCTGGTGATCACGCGCGATCCCAAGAGCGGACGCCCGAACGTCGGCATGTATCGCATGCAAGTCTACAACGCGCGCGAAACCGGCATGCACTGGCAGCGCCACAAACAAGGGCGCGCGCACGGCGACGCCTGGGGTGCCAAGGTGCCGGTTGCGGTCGCCATCGGGACCGATCCGGCACTCACCTATGCGGCGACGGCACCGCTTCCGCCGGTGCTCGATGAGTTCGCGTTCGCCGGCCTGCTGCGCGGCAAGCCGGTCGAACTCGTGCAGGCCAAAACCGTCGATCTCAAAGTCCCGGCCGACGCCGAGTTCATCCTGGAAGGCTACGTGGATAACGACGACGTGCGCACCGAAGGACCGTTCGGCGATCACACCGGCGTCTACAGCCTGGCCGATCGCTATCCCACCTTCAAGTTGACCGCACTCACGCACCGGCGCAAACCGATCTATCCGGCAACCGTGGTCGGCAAGCCGCCGATGGAAGACGCCTGGCTGGGCAAGGCCACCGAACGCATCTTTCTCCCGCTGCTGCAGATGGTGGTGCCCGAGGTCGTCGATATGAACCTTCCGGTGGAGGGCGGCTTTCACAACCTGGCGATCGTCGCGATTCGCAAGTCGTATCCCGGTCAAGCCAAGAAGGTGATGAACGCCTTGTGGGGACTCGGGCACATGATGATGCTCACGCGCGTGCTGATCGTGGTCGATGCCGACGTCGACGTTCAGGATACGCGCACGGTGGCGTGGTTCGTGCTCAACAACCTCGCCCCCGACCGCGACCTGGTGATGATGCCGGGGCCGGTCGACGATCTCGATCACGGCTCGTATAGCGTCGCCTACGGCACCAAAATCGGCATCGATGCGACGCGCAAGAGCGCCGCCGAGGGCTACGCGCGCGAGTGGCCGCCCGACATCGTGATGGACGCATCGACGCGCGAGCGCGTCTCCAAACGCTGGCGCGAGTACGGGCTCGATCGCGTGGCCGGCGCGCTGCACCCGGATCGCTGGTCGGGGCAAGGCCCCGACGCGCTCGAACGGCTGCTGCGATGAGCAAGGCGGTACTCTTTCTGCGCGAGATCCGCATCGAGCACACGCTCTTTGCGTTGCCGTTCGCGTACGTCGGCGCGGTGCTGGCGGCGCGCGGCGTTCCGTCGTTCGCGGCGCTCGGCTGGATCACGCTGGCGGTGCTCGGCGCGCGCACGGCGGCGATGGCGGCCAACCGCTACTTCGACCGGCACATCGACGCGCGCAACCCGCGCACGGCGCGCCGTGCGGTGGCCAGCGGCACACTCACGCCGGCATCGATGCTGTGGGCGACCGCTGTCGGTCTGCTGGTGCTGCTGGTCGCCGCCTGGATGCTCAACCCCCTCTGCGTCGCGTTGATGCCGCTCGCGGCGCTGCTGTTGCTGGTCTATCCGCTCTGCAAGCGCTTCACCTGGGGCGTGCACTTCGTCCTGGGCGCGGTCGACGGCCTCGCGCCGCTGGGGGCGTTCATCGCGATCGCCGGAACCGTGAACCTCGGTGCGGTGCTGCTGTTTCTGGCGGTGACCGTGTGGGTGGCCGGCTTCGACGTCGTCTACGCGCTGATGGATCTGCCGGTCGATCGCGCGCAGGGCATCAACTCGCTGCCGGCGCGCTTCGGCGAGCGCAGCGGGCGGGTGTTGCCGCTACTGCTCCACGGCGCGATGCTGCTGCTCCTGATCGGCGCCGGTGCGGCGGCCGGTGCGGGCCCACTCTACTACGCCGGCGCGCTGGCGGCCGCCGGGCTGATCGTCTACGAAGAGGCACTCTTTCGCGCCGGTGCGGATCTGTTCGCGATCAACGAACGCGTCTTCGTCGCCAACATGATCTTCTCGCTGGCATTTCTGGCGACGACGATCGCGGGCTTCGCATGAGGCGGCGCGGCTTTCTGGCCGGCACCCTGGCCGGCGCGGCGGCCGCATCCGGCCGCGCGCAAGCGCAGCTCTATCCGCCCACGCAGCCGTTTGCGCTGCAGTTGACGCTCGGGGTCAACGTCACGCTCTCGGGCGATTTCGGAAAGTTCGGCAGTCAAGTGGTGCGCGGCGTGCAGGCTGCCGTCGACGAAACCAACCGTTTCAGCCCGCCGATCGGACGCGTCTTCGGCGTGCGCAGCTTCGACGACCGCAACCAAGGCGTTCTGGCGGCAACCAACGTCGAAGTCGCCGCTGCCGATCCGAGCATCGTGGCGATGATCGGCGGTCTCACCGGACCGATGACCCTGGCCGGACTCTCGCGCTACGCCAACGCGAACTTCGCGCTGGTGATTCCAACGGTCACCGCCGATGCCGTCACGGCACGCGGCTATCACAACGTCTATCGCCTTCCCGCCAAGGATAGCGATGCCGGCCGGCTCTTCGCGAGCAGCGCGCTGGATGCATATAAGGGCGTCGCGACGATCGCGGTCGCCCTCGACGGCGACTACGGCTACGACGTCGCGCGCGCGTTCGTCGCCCAGGCAAAGGCCGATCGCCACCCGGCCGACGTGCTGCTCTTTCCCAAGGATAAAACCGATCCGGCCGACGCCGCCAAAACGATCCTGGATCGCGCGCCGGGCTACGTGTTCCTGGCGGGGAAGACCAAGGAACTCGGCCCGGTGGTCGACGCGCTGCACCTGGCCGGCTATACCGGCGCCTTCGGCGCGAGCGACGGTTTCTACAACCAGGCGACCATCACGTCGTACGCTACGGCGCTGGCCGGCGCGCTGGTCGCATCGCCGATGCCGCCGCTGACCCGCATTCCCAGCATCATCGCGCTGCTCAACGATTTCGAGCACGAAGTCGGGCAGATCACCGCGTTCTCCGCCTACGGCTACGCGGCAGCGCAGCTCCTGATCTCGGCCGTACAGCGCGCCAATGCGACGACGCGTTACACGCTACTCGATACGCTGCAGCGCGGCGGCGCCTACGAGACGCTGGTCGGCGACTTCAGCTTCAACGTCAACGGCGACCCGGTGATCCCGAACATCTACCTGTACAAGGTCGGCGCCAAGGGTTTCACCTACGAACG
>DAIDGS010000147.1 GCA_027459845.1 Vulcanimicrobiota bacterium
GCGCGCGGCGCACACCTGCTCTGGCTCGGTCCGCGCATCCTGCGCACCGAAACCGCGGCGCTGGCGCTGCTGGCGGTGATCGAGGCCCTGCGCTAAACGGAACTCCGGGAAAGCGCGTCGTACCTAGCAGGCTTGCACATGGCCCTTCCATTCACGATCGTCATCCCGACCTACAACGAAGCCGGCGGTATCGAGCGCCTGCTGTGCAGCTTGGCCGACCTCTTCGCCACCCACGAACTCGACGGCGAAGTGATCGTGGTCGACGACAACTCGCCCGACGGTACCGGCGCGATCGTCGATCGGCTGGCGGCCGAGTTACCGGTGCGCGCGTTGCACCGGCCCGGCAAGTTGGGGTTGTCGAGCGGCGTGATCGCGGGCTGGAAGGCCGCGCGGCCGCAGTCGCAGGCGCTCGGCGCGATGGACGCGGATTTCAGCCACGACATCGCCGCGCTGCCCAAGATGGTGGCGGCGCTGGAGAGCGGTGCGTACGGACTCGCGGTCGGCAGCCGTTACGTGCCCGGCGGCGGGATCAGCAACTGGCCCAAGCGCCGGATCGTGACCTCGCGCGTCGCCTGCCTGCTGGCGCGTCCACTCTCGGCCGTCAAGGACGTCACCAGCGGCTTCTTCTTGGTCAGGCGCGATGCCATCGAGGGTGTCGAGCTGGATCCAATCGGGTTCAAAATCGGCTTGGAAGTCATCGCCAAGGGTCACTACGGTAAGGCGGTCGAGATTCCGTACGTCTTCACCGATCGCGTCGTCGGCGAGTCGAAGCTCAACGAAAAAGAGATCGTCAACTACTTGAAACAACTCGGTA
The DNA here is from genome assembly GCA_027459845.1 of Vulcanimicrobiota bacterium. Lineage (GTDB taxonomy): Bacteria > Vulcanimicrobiota > Vulcanimicrobiia > Vulcanimicrobiales > Vulcanimicrobiaceae > DAIDGS01. Next base: position 815 of record DAIDGS010000147.1, read on the forward strand.
AGCTCTATGCGGCGCGGCTGCTTCCGCACGGACGGAGCGCCTGAGCGTGCCGACTCCCGATTGGCTGCGGATTCGGCGCAGCAAGGACGGCGACGGGCGCGACGCGGCGGTCTGGAGCAAGTGTCCGAGTTGCGGCGAGTTGCTTTACCGGCGCGATCTCGCCGCCAACGGCCACGTGTGCACGCGCTGCGGGTACGCATTTCGGATGGGCGCCTACGATCGCATCAGCGCGATCGTCGACGGCGACTTCACCGAAATCGGTGCCGAGGTGCAGGCCGGCGATCCGCTCGGCTGGGTAGACAAACGCACCTATCCGGTCAAGCTCAACGCCGATCGCGAGAAGAGCGGCCTGGGTGAAGCGGTCGTCTGCGGTTTCGGTCAGATCGGCGGACACGACGCGGCGCTGGGCGTGATGGACTTTCACTTTCGCGGCGGCACGATGGGCACGGTCGTCGGCGAGCGCATCGCGCTGTTGCTCGAAGCGGCGCGCCGGCGCAAGGTGCCGTGCGTGCTCTTCACCGCGTCGGGCGGCGCGCGCATGGAAGAGGGCATGCTCGCGCTGATGCAGATGGCCAAGACGACCGCTGCGGTGGCGCGGTTCATGGAGGACGGCAACTTTTTCGTGGTAGTGCTGACCGACCCCACCACCGGCGGCGTGTCGGCCTCGTTTGCCTTTCAGGCCGACGTCATCGTGGCCGAAGCCAAGGCGATGATCGGCTTTGCCGGGCGGCGCGTGATCGAGCAGACGATTCGCCAGAAGCTGCCCGACGAGTTTCAGACCGCCGAGTTTCTGCTCGAAAAGGGCGCCATCGACATGGTCGTGACGCGCGCCGAACTGAAGCCGACGCTGGTGCGGCTGCTCGGGTACGCCGCCAGGGGCCGGCGCGCGTCGTGACCAATCCGATCGTCGAGCGCGAGCGCGGGCTGGTCGAACTGGAGCGGCGCATCGCGGAGTTGCGCGACGTCAACGTCGATCAACCGGTCGACATGTCGCCCGAGATCGCCGCGCTGGAGCAGAAGTACGAAGAGATCCTGCGCGAGGTCTTCGGCAATCTCTCGCCCTGGATGAAAGTCCACATGGCGCGCCATCCCAACCGGCCGACCGCGCTCGACTACATCGATGCCTTCGAGCGGTTCGACGAACTGCACGGCGATCGCCATTTCCGCGACGATCCGGCGATCGTCGGCGGGTTCGGCCTACTGTGCGGGCGGCCGGTGATCGCGATCGGCGAGCAGCGCGGTCGCGATACCAAGGAGAACCTGCGCCGCAACTTCGGCATGCCCTCGCCCGAGGGCTACCGCAAGGTCCGCCGGCTAGCCCACTTGGCCTCGCGGTTGGGCGTGCCGATCGTCACCTTCGTCGATACCAAGGGCGCCGATCCCGGCATCAGTTCCGAAGAGCACGCCCAGTCGGAGGCGATCGCGATGTGCCTCTACGAGTTCAGCCAAGCGCGCGTGCCGATCGTTGCGACGGTCGTCGGCGAAGGCGGCTCGGGCGGCGCCTTGGCGCTGGCGATTGCGGATCACGTCATCATGCTCGAACACAGCACCTACTCGGTCGCCTCGCCGGAGGGCTGCGCGGCGATCCTCTGGTCGGATGCGAGCAAAGCGGAAGAAGCGGCAGCGCGGTTGAAGTTGACTGCCCAGGACTTGCAGGGCTTCGGCATCGTCGACGAGATCGTGCCGGAACCGTTGGGCGGCGCGCACCGCGACCGGGAGGCGGTTATCGCGCGCGTGCTCGGGTCGATCGACGCGGCGGTCAGCCGCTTGGCGGCGATGCCGCCCGATCGACTGCTGGAGGAGCGCTATCGAAAGTATCGGCGGCTAGGGTCATGGGAGTCAGGCCAACAGGAGAGCGACGGAAGCCACGCGTGAAACGGCGCGGCCGGGCATTGCCGTTGCTGCGCCTCACCGGCCGGCTGACGGCGCTTGGCGTCGGTCTGCTGATCTTCAGCCTCATCGCGGTCCAGTTTGCGCGCGTCATCGGCGACAACGTCTCGATGACGCGCACGCTGTACCGGCTGCGCGGCGACGTCGCGCGGCTGCAGCACCGGCGCGCGGAGCAACTGCATGAAATCGCGCGGTTGCGCAACCCGGCCGGCACGATTCCCGAGATTCACGACCGCCTGCGGCTGGTGCGCCCCAACGAGACGCTGGTCTTCGTGAAGCCGGATCCGACGCCGACGCCGTGACTTCCGGACCGGTCGACGGCGTCGTCCTGAACCTCAACGCCTACGGTGCGATCGTGCGGCTCGACGGCGGTACGCTGGCCAGCGCGCCGCTCGACGACGTCGCCGCGCATCGCGCCCTCTACGCCCGCTCGCTCGAGCGGCGCAGCCAACTGCGCTTCGAACTCCGCCAGCGCGGTCGCCGCGCGGTTGTGGCGCTGGCCCCGCAAATTCACGACGATCGGCTCGACGCGCAAATCGCGGACTTCGAGCGCACGTGCGAGGGCTGGGAGCCCGATCCCGGGCCGCCCGCGCACGAACGGCACGCCGCGCGCAAACGCGCCCGCGCCAAGATCGTCGCCGCCCGGCGTAACCCGCGCGCGTGAGCCGCCGCTACGCGGTCGTCTCGATCGGAACCAACTCGACCCGCGCGCTGCTGGCCGACGTCGCGCCCGAGGTGCCGCGCATCGAACTCGCGCGCGCGATCGGTACCCGAATCGGCGAAGGGCTCGATGCGCGCGGCGAACTCGGCGAGGAGCCGATGGCGCGAACCTGCGCGGCGATCGAACAGCTGCTGCGCGCCCTGCACGGGCGCTACGTGCGGCTCTTCGCAATTGCGACCAGCGCGCTGCGCCGGGCGCGCAACGGGGAGGCCTTTGCCGCGCGCGTTGCGGCGCTGACCGGCGTGCCGCTGCGCGTGCTCTCGGGCGAGGAAGAAGCCCAGGCGTCGTATCGCGGCGCGATCACGGCGCTCGGTGCATTGGACGGCACGCGCGTTGCGGTGCTCGATGCCGGCGGCGGCAGCAGCGAGTTGGCGGCCGGTACCGGCGCGCACCCCGAGCGCGTGGTGTCGTGTGAGATCGGTGCGGTGCGGCTGACCGAAGCGGTGCCCGCGCTCGACGGCACGCACGGTCCGGTCGACGAGGCGACGCTGGCGCAGGCGCGTGCGCTGGCTCGTGCCGCACTCGCGCCGATGGGCGCGCTGGCACCGGTGACGCGGCTCGCGCTGGTCGGCGGCAGCGCCACCACCACCGCCGCCGTCGTGCGTGGGCGGCGCACGCCGTTAGAGGCTTTTCCGCTCGATCGCGGCGCGCTAAACGAGGTGCTGGCGCAACTCTGCGCGCGCGATCTGGAGGGGCGGCGGGCGATCCCGGGCATCAAAGCGCAGCGCGCCGACATCCTTCCGGCCGGGATCGTAGTGCTCGACGAAGCGCTGGCGCTGCTCGAACTGAACGCGGCCGTCGCCACGACGTCGGATCTGCTGCTGGGCACGCTGCTCGAGGCGCGACCGGCGCCGTCGGCGCCACGCTTCGGGCGCCGGCCGATCCCACCGCACGCTTCCTAGCCGAGCGCGCGGCGCCGAAAACGGCCCGTCGAGAGGACCGGACCGCCGCGGAGGCGGAGAACGCCGGTATGAACGACGCCCCGATTCGCAGCCATATCGAAGCGCTGGTCGCCGAAGAGCACCGTCTGCTCGAGCACGGCGATCGCCGCAGCATGGCGCCGGCCGATCTGGCGCGCCTGGAAGCCGTTGAGATCGAACTCGATCAGTACTGGGATTTGCTGCGCCAGCGGCGCGCCCGCCGCGACGCCGGGCAGGATCCGGGCGCGGCGCAGTTACGCGACGCGCAGACGGTCGAGCACTACCAGCAGTAGCGCCGGCGCGTCCGTGGGATGGTGGTGGAATCGGTAGACACGACTGACTTAAAATCAGTCGTCCGTAAGGGCGTCCGGGTTCGAGTCCCGGCCATCCCAAGCGTGCGCCGGCGTTTCGAGGGCGCACCACCGAGTCTCGCGCCGAAACGACGCACGCGCCCCGATGACGGCGAGCGCGCGGGAACGCTCGGCCGATCGGCCGGGTTTTTCCTCACACCACGAGGGGTGGGTTTCGACGATGACGCAACGCCGGACGTTTCTCATCGGCAGTGCGATGGCCACACGAAATCCCCCGCTTGCGCGGGGGATTTCGCCGTTTGAACGGATGCGTGCGCGGTTAGCGCGCCTTGCAGACGGTCTCCGCGTTGAGCGGGCCGCAGCCGCTGCGGTCCTTATCGTCGGCCACGATCCGCGCGATCCACCGCTCCCACGGACGGGTGTCGGCCGAGACGTCGTGCGCGCGGTCGTACGTCGCTCCGTAAACGCCGCAGGGTACGGGGCCGAAGGAGTGCGCCCCGATCAAGCTCCACTGGGTGCCGTCCCAGTAGAAGTCGCCGCCGCCCGAATCGCCCTGGCAGATGATGCTGTAGTACTTGCCGTTGAGCTGGTAGCCGTTCAGCAGCGAGAGCTGCGAGCTGACGCCGTCGTGCTGGTCCGTGCCGTAGTAGTTGTACGTGATGTAGTACAGCACGCGATCGTCGGGCGTCGAGCTGGTATTGGTGCCGTAGCCAAGGGCCATGATTTCGTCGCCGCTGGCGAGCACGGCGTCCTTTGGCGCCAGGCGCAGGCCGGGATCGACGTCGAGCGCGTGCCCGTGGATGCCGACCATCTTCACGACCGCGACGTCGCCGTCTTGCCGTGCCAGATCGCTGCAGCCGCCCTTGTCGAAGGCCGGGACCTTGCAGTACTGGCTGGGGATGTAGACGGCTTGGATCTGGCCGGTGAGGTCGGCCTCGCTGGAGACGATGCCGGGCGTGCCTTGGTACACCCAGTCGCTGCCGCTCGCGAAGGTCGTGATGTTGTCGGCGGTGACCGGGGTGTCGGCGGCTTTGGCGTTACCGACCACGCAGTGGGCGGCCGTCACGATAAACCCGACGCCGGTCGCGGGGTCATAATGGATCGGCGTTCCGGTGCAGTACTCCGAGAACGAGCCGCCGCCGCCGGCCATCAGTGCGGCGGCGAGCTTCTGCAGCTTCACCGCCTCCGGGGCGCCGGCCACCGCGCAGTTGGCCATGTATGCCAGCGACGGGTTGAACGCAGAGGCCACCGCCGGCAATCCCGAGGGCAGGCAGCGGAAAGCCGGCGGGACCGTCGCGTTCGCCGTTTTGAAGGCCGGCGACGCGGCCGTGGTCTGCGGTCCGGCAGCCGTCGTGCCGGTCGGGAGCGATGCCGTTTGGCTACCGCAGCCGGTGACGAGCAGTGCCGTACAGCACAGCATCGCACCCGTGATGAAAGCGCGCATTGAGATTCTCCAGTCTACAGTACAGTGAAGCAGTCGGTTGCGGCGCGGCGTCGCGCGCTCAGTCGCGGAACGTCACGTCGTCGACCTTGCAGAAGTCGACGTTGCGCACCTCGGCGTAGGTTCCGTCGGCGTACTCGGCGCGGACGTCCCAATCGCACTCGTCGGGGGCGTTCTTGCTCCAAGTGAACGTGCCGCTATGCCCGGCGGGAACCGTTCCGTGCAGCACGTTGTGTCCCCAGTTGATCCGGCTCGATGGCGAGACGAAGAGCGCCACGATCTTCTCGGTGGCCTTGTTGTGAAGCGTAAAGGAATCGGCCAGCGCGGGCGCCACGCATACGGCAACGGCCAATGCGCGCAGCGTGATCGTGCGGACGATCGACGGGGTCTTCATATAAGCGGAAGCTCCTCTTCGGCAAGGGGTACGCGCGTAGAACGTACGAGGCTTTGGCGAGGTTCCACGTGGGACCCTC
>DAIDGS010000148.1 GCA_027459845.1 Vulcanimicrobiota bacterium
GGCGTGGAGCCGTTGACGGGGATTGAACCCGTGACCTCTTCCTTACCAAGGAAGTGCTCTACCACTGAGCTACAACGGCACGGCCTTTGGAGCGGGCGGCGGGAATCGAACCCGCGCTGTCTGCTTGGAAGGCAGAAGCACTACCACTATGCAACGCCCGCGATTCGTGGTGGGCAGGGCTGGATTCGAACCAGCGTAGCGCTTTCGCGCGCCGAATTTACAGTCCGGTGCCTTTAACCACTCGACCACCTACCCACGAATCGGCAGACCAGGGTACGATGGCGAGGCCGGCGAGTCCTCGTCGCGCGCGGCGGCTTTTCCAGGAGCCGTAGTCGCCCCGTGGAACCCGAGCGGCGCTACCCACGCATGCCGACGTGGCTGAGCGGTTGAAGGCACCTGATTTGTAATCAGGCTCGAAAGACATCGCCGGTTCGAATCCGGCCGTCGGCTGTGGTCGTCGTCAAGGAAGCTCGCACGTGCAAGAAGTCACCCCGCCCTGGCTGCGCTCCGGCGTCGTTCTCGTCTGCGACAAGTGTTCCCGAACGCGCATCCCCGAGGAGTCGCCCGAGATCGCGGCACGTCTGGGGGATTTCGACCTGCGCGCATGGCTCAAGAGCGAGCTGAAAGCTCACGGCGCGTGGGGGCCGATCCGGGTCGTTTCAGCGAGCTGCCTGGATATCTGCGCGAAGGGGCGCGTCACCGTCGTGATCGCGCCGGCCGGCGGCGCCGCACCCGAGACCTTCGTCGTCGATCCGCTGGACGAACGTCAGGCCGTCTACGACGCGATCGTCGCGCGGCTCGGCAGCGATACCTGACAGGTTTTGGCACGCCGGTAGACTATCATCGCCGCATGACCGCAAACACGACGCACCAGCCGCTGCCGACGCGCGGACTCGACTTTTTCATCCTGCAGACCACCGACATGGCGCGCTCGCGCGCCTTCTTCGAAGCGCTCCTGGCGATCGCGCCGAGCATGGAGTACAAGGACTTCTACGTCGAGTACGAGCTACCGGACGGCAGCACGTTCGCGATCGGCCGCGACCCCGAAGCCGAGTTCATGCCGACCGGCGGCATCGTCTTCGGCGTTGAGGACGCAACCGACGCGCGCGCGCGCGTCGAAGCGCTGGGCGGATCGTACGTCAAGCAATATGGCGGCGAGCACTGTACGGCCGCGTGGTGCCGCGATCCCGACGGCAACGTCTTCGGCCTCCATCAGCGCTTCTAGCGCCTACTGGAACTCGAACTCGGCGAGGTTCTTCTCGATCTTGCGCTTCACGCGCTGCAACGCATTGTCGATCGACTTGACGTGGCGCCCGAGGTCGCGCGCCATCTCCTGGTAGCTCTTGCCTTCGAGGTACGACTCGAGTACCTGCGATTCGAGCTCCGAGAGATTCTGGCGGATGCGCTGGCGGATGTCGTCGGAGACTTCCTGCGTTACCACCAGTTCCTCGGGATCCGAGGTCTTCTGCGAGGCCATCACGTCGAGCAGCGTGCGCTCGCTGTCCTCGTCGTAGATCGGCTTGTTCAGCGAGATGTACTGATTGAGCGGAATGTGCTTCTGGCGCGTCGCGGTCTTGATCGCCGTGATGATCTGCCGCGTGATGCACAGTTCGGCAAAGGCGCGAAAGCTGGAGAGCTTGTCGGCTTTGAAGTCGCGCACGGCTTTGTAGAGCCCGATCATGCCTTCCTGGATGATGTCCTCGCGGTCGGCACCGATCAAGAAGTAACTCTTGGCCTTGATGCGCACGAAGTTCTTGTACTTGTTGAGGAGGTACTCCATCGCCAGGTTGTCGCCGGTCTTCGCGATGGCCACGAGGTCCTCGTCGACGCGCTCGTGATACTCCAGGCCATCCGTCGCGGGATGGGTCATTGCCATGATCGTTTTTCGCCTCGTCGGTTCGTGTGCCGCAAAACGCAGGCCGAAGCCCATCGGGCGCGGCACACCTAGGCGATTATAGAAGGGAGACCCTCCCGGGTCAAGGACGAGAGTCGGATTCCTTCGCGGCGGGGTAGCCGCGCTGGCGCAGGGCCTCGTAGAGCAGCACCCCGGCCGCCACCGACGCATTCAGCGAAGCGACCCGCCCCCGCATCGGAATCCCGACCAAGGCATCGCAGCCGCGCCGGATGCTCGGGGCCAGGCCGGCGCCCTCCGCGCCGATCACCAGGCCGAGGTCGACGCGCAGGTCGACCGCGGGCAGCGGCTGGGCCTCGGGTCCGGCATCCGCGCCCACGATCCAGACCCCGGCGGCTTTGAGGGTGCGCATCGCCTCGCCGAGATTGCCGACCCGGACGATCGGCAGGTGCGCGGCCGCCCCGGCCGCCGACTTGCGCACCGTGGCGTTGATCCCGGCCGAGCGCCGATCGGGCAGCAGCAGTGCGTCGGCCCCTACGCACTCGGCCGTCCGCACGATGGCGCCGACGTTGTGCGGATCGGTGAGGTGATCGAGGAGCACGAAAAGCCGCGGCTGCGCCGGGCGCGTCCGCAGCAGCGCGTCGAGCGCGGCGTACGGGAACGGGCGCGTCACCGCTACGACGCCCTGATGCGCCTTGAACGGCAGCGCGGCGAAAAAGGCGCGCGGCTCGAAGCGCACCGTCAGATCGCACGCTTTGGCGCGTGCCAGCAGCGCGCGCAGCGCGGCGTCCTTGGTGCGATCGGCGGCCACGTGCAACGCACGCAAGCGCTCGCCGGCCGCGAGCGCCTCTTCGACCGCATGAATCCCGTAGATCGCATCGTCGAGGTCGAACGGCGGCCGTGGCGGCCGGTGCGCGTGCGGCGGGCGATCGACCCCGCGTTGCCCGGGCGCGCGCTTCAGTGGGCGACGACGCTCCACGTGGTTCCGTTCTTGGCATCGCGCAGTTCGATGCCGCATGCCAACAGCGCATCGCGAAAGCGATCTGATGCGGCCCAGTCGTGGCGTTCCCGTGCCGCACGGCGCAGCGCCAGCACGCGCTCGATCGCCTCCTCGGCACCGGCGCCGTCGAAGTTCTCGCGCAGCGTCGCCGACAGGCGCGCGACCAAGTCCTCGGGCAGCGCGCGCTCCGGCTCACGTAGCCACGCCTCGGACGGCTCGATCCCGAGCAAGCGCAAAAGATACGCGAACTCGTAGAGGGTGGCGCCGTCCCCGGCGCGCTGCGCGATCGCGTCGGCGTTACCCGCAAACTCCAGCAGCGCCGCCAACGCAGCGGCGGTATTCATGTCGTCGTCGAGATCGCGCTCGAC
>DAIDGS010000149.1 GCA_027459845.1 Vulcanimicrobiota bacterium
GAAATGTCGAGACCCTCCACAGGAAATAGCCTAGAGGGCGCAACCGCACGGAAAACTTTGGTGCCCACAACCGCCCCGACGGCTGGCAATCTTGAACGCACCTTGCGGTGCATCCTCGGTAATTGTACCCTTTGGGGGGCAGAAAAGTCAAGTACGAGCCGCGCCGAAGCTTAATCTGTCGCTGGGAGCCGGAGTCCTCGGTAAGGCTGCGAATCGTTGCGACGCATGAAGCATTCGCGCGATGGGCGGAATCTGATCGTCGTCGCGCGGCGCGATAACGCGTGCCGCATTCTCGACCTGCGTAGCGGCGCGATCGGGCCGCCGATCCTGCTCGGCAACGGTCCCTACACGGTCGCCGCGCCGTGACGCGCGCGCGGCGCGCGCTGCTCGCCGCGATCCTGACGCTCGGTCTGCTTGGTTCGCATCGCGCGCCGGGCACGCGCGCGCCGCAGGCGGCCGTGCAGACGTGGTTGCTGGTGAGCGATCTGCATCTGGATCCTTACGCGCGCGCTCGGCTGCCGAGCAGCTACGGGGCGGATGCGAATCCGGCGCTGTTCACTTCAACGCTGGCGGCGATGCGGCGCGCCGATCCAGACCCGGCGGTCGTCGCGATCGCGGGCGACCTCTTCGCCCATCACTTCGAGCGCCTGGCACGCGAACGTGCGCCGCACGCCAGCGCGCGCGTCGAGGCCGAGCGTACGATGTCGGCGATTGCCGGCGCCTTTGCACGGGCGTTCCCGCACGTGCAGTTTGCGCTGGTGCCCGGGAACAACGACGATCCGTGCGGCGACTATCGCCGCTCGCAGGGGAAGTACGCCGCGGCGGTTGCGCGGATATGGGCGCCGTTGGTCGATCGCGGTGGTGCGGCGCCGCGCTTCGCGCGCGATTACGCTGCGCTGGGGGCATACGTCGCGCGTCTGCCACAGCCCGGCCTGCGACTGGTGGCCGTCGATTCGGTGGTCCTGGCCTGGCGCTTCGCAGGCGACTGCCGAGGCGAGCGCCGCGCGGGCGGCCACCGGCAACTCGCCTGGCTCGACCGCACGCTCGCAGCGACGCCGGTTGGCGTGCACAACGTGCTGCTCATGCACGTGCCGCCCGGCTACGATGCGTTCGCAACCGAGTTGACGCGCGGCGTCCACGCCTGGCCGCTGCTGCGTCGTCGCGCCAACCGCGCGCTGCGGGCTGCGATCGCGCTTCCCACCGACCGTGTGGCCTTTGCGCTCGCCGGCCATACGCACCGCTTCGACCTGCGCCTTGCCGGCGACGTTCCAATCCTGATCGCCGGTGCGATCTCGCCGATCTACGGGAACAATCCGAACTTTGCGGTGGTACGCGTCGATACCCGCGGGATCGTCGACGTCACGCTCCACGCCTACGACGAGCGCCGGCGGGGTTGGTTCGCCGCACGCTCGTTCGATCGAGCCTGGAACGTCACGCGGCTCGACGGCGCGAGCCTGCGGGTGGTCCATCGCCGGTTGGCGCGAAGCGCGGCGATGCGCCGGCGCTGGGATCGCCAGTCAAGCGCCTGGGCTTCGCCGCTGCCGCGGCTGTGGGGTGCGCAGTGGCGGGTGGCGTGGTGCGCGCAGACGCATCTCAGGCACGGCTTCGCGCGCTGCGCGGGGACGACGGCGCGGCGTCGCTGGCTGATCACGACGTTGCTGCTTGCCGCAGTCGCCGCCGTCGCAGCGCTTTCTCTGATTCGGCGACGCAGGCATAAACCTGCCCCTGGTGACGGTGGGGCGACGCGCGAAGCGCCCATTCGGTGAGTGCAAAATGGGCGTACGCGTCAGACG
>DAIDGS010000150.1 GCA_027459845.1 Vulcanimicrobiota bacterium
GGTGTTGTCGGTGAGGCGATAGAGCCCTTCGGCCGAAAGCACGTCGCCGGTCGAACCGGTCGCCGAGCCGCTGCCGCTGGTCTGATTCCAGCCGAAGAGCCCCACGAAACGATCGTTGTCGCTCGGCCGGTAGGCGAGCGAGATCCGATTGTCGGCAAAGAACGTGCCGGCGGCCGAGGTCTCGCTCAGCGCACCGACCAGCGAAAGGTCGTCGCTCAGGTGCCCCGCTACGCCGCCGTTGAGCGTCATGCCGCCGCCCAGTCCGGTGCGGGCCTGCACCGCAAGCGCGGCCTTGAGGTCGCCGGTGCCGTAGGTCAGCGTCCCGCCATAGACCAGGAAGCCGGCCGCACCCGGACCGCTGGCGTTGGCCGACTGCAGCAGCAGATTCCCGCCGAGGTTCGGGCCGAGGCGAAACTTCTCGGTGGCGCCGAGTGCCGAGTAGATGTCGGTGCCGTTGCCGACGCCGTCGATGACGTACTCGCTGTTGACGGTCGTCGCCGGACTCAGCGCATCTTCGATGCCGAACTCGGTCGTGCGCGTGCCAATCGGCGCGAGCGTCAACCCCGAGGTCGACTGCGCGAAACTCGACACCGGCGTGTCGGCCAGCAGCTCGCGCAGAAAGAGCTTACCGCGGTTGCCGCCCAGATCGTAGGCGATCTCGCCGACCGTCTCGGCCGGCTGGGTGGTGCTGGTGAAGCTGTTGTTGCCGAGATTCTGGGTGCGATCGATCGAGAGCGTCACGCGCGACGTCGCCTTGTACTGCGCGCCGACCTCGGCCTGCATCACGCTTCCGCTGCTCGTCCCGGTCGGCGGAAGCACGGCGTCGCTGGGCACCGGAGCCGGCGAGGGTGACGCAACCGGCGCGGACGACGCCAGCGCGCGCACGGCCGGCGACGGCGACGCGCCGGGCGGCGCGAGCGGCGGAAGGCTGCTGCTCGGCAGCGGCGTCGGGGCGCTCCCGAAGTGCTGCGCGACGCGACCCAGGCCGAGATTGTACGAAAAGCGTTGGCCGATGCTCTGACGCCACGTCGCCTTGGCCGAGCTTTGCGACGAGTTGCTGCCGAAGCCGCTGTTGCTCTGACCGTCGACTTCGAGGCCGAGCTGACCGCCGTGCGCGGCAGCGTGCGTCCAGGCGACCCGATAGCCGTTGAAGCCGGGCACCGAGAGGCCGCCGAACGGATCGGCGTAGCCGGCACCGGTCGCCTGATAGTTGAGCGCCAGCGTGTTATCGCCGGTGCGCTGATCGAGCGCAAACTGATAGGCGTTGCCGTGATTGCCGGCCTGGGGAATCCCACCAAACGAGGTCGGCGCGATGCCGTTGCTGGTCGCGTGCGAGAGCGACCAGCCGCCGCCGCTGAGCTTCCCCGAGAGCGTCTGCTGGAACAGCGAGAAGTTCTCGGTACCGGTGGCGTCGTTGAGGTAACCCAACGTCATCTGGGTTGCGCCGCCGCGACCCAGCGCGTAGTCGAAGCGCGCGCCGGTCGTCTGCGACTGCGCGCCGACGCCGAAGTACTGGTACTGCACCAGCACCACCTGCGGATCGAACTGCGCGTCGAAGGGCAACGGCACGTTGATGAAGCGCAGGACGCCGGTGGCGTAATCGATGGTGTAGTCGACGTTGCGAATCAGCGGCGTCTGGCTGACGACGGCCCCGGTAACCCGGCTCAGCGCAACCAGCGTGAGGTAATCCGACCCGACGACGATGTTGGGATGGAGCGGCTGCGCGAGCGTCGAGAGCCCGCTGGCAGGGATCGCACTGGATGCAAACGCGACGTTGTTGCGCGCGGTGAAGAGCGCGAGGTGCCCCTGGCTCTGGGCGCCGATACTGACATCGGCCTTGGCGCCGCTGACCAGCGCGTGAAACGTCCCGACCGCGTTCTGATCGCCGGTATCGGCGTTGAACTGGCCCCAGGTGAAGCTGTCTTTACCGGCATCGAGGCGCGCGTAGAGATGATCGGCGGAGTGGGTATCGCTGCTGGTCGTCGAGCTGTCGCCGTAGGTGAGATACGGGCGTTCGTTCGGATCGTTCACGAACGGACCGAACGAGCTGAGCGGCGAGAGCACGTTCTGCGACTCGTACGCGACGGTGAGCGCGGCGTTCTTCGAGATGGCACCGCTGGCGTAGAGTGCGAGCCGGTTGCGCGCAGCGTTTCCGTTGTCGTACTCGCCGTCGCCGTTGAGTTGGTCGGGCACGGCGCCGGCGCCGATCGACGCCAAGACGGTGACGAACGGCCGGCGCAGATACGCGCCGACGTAGAACGTCACGGTTTCGTCGACGCGGCCGGAGACGATGCGCAGGTGCAGCGGCCCGGGCGTCAAGCCGGGCAGGATCGGAATCGCGAGCGTACCGCCCGCGGCCAACGGCGCCTGATAGGTTGCGGCCGCCGCACCGCCGTCGGTCGGCGCCGGACCCGGCACCGGCGAACCGAGCGGACTCGGGGTTGCGGCCGTACCGACGCCGAGAAACTGCGCGGTGCCGTCGAGCATGCTGACGCGCACCACCGAACCGGGATCGGCCGGGTTGCCCCAGCGATCGACGGCCGTGAGCAGCAGATTCGCGGTCGTGCGGCCGTCGGCGACCAGCGGCGCCGAGAGCGCCGCAGTAATCGCGTTGGGCGGCCCGGGACCGAAGATCACCGCCGACTTGGAGGGTCCGCGTCGACCGCCCAACCCGAGCGGCGTAATCGTCACCGTGTTCGGCCCCGGTTTGAGGATCACGCCGTAGTAGGTGTACTGCGTCACGCCGGTCTTATCGTCGACCACGCGCTGGCCAAGCTTCGTCGCCGGCACGACGACCCCGCCGACCGTCAGTTCGACGCCGGCGTTGCGCACCGTGGAGACGACGAAGCGCACCGCGATTGCGCGCGAGGCGTAGCCGTCGCTGGGAAAGACGAAGTCGGCGTGCAACGGACCGGTTGCGGTGTAGACCAGATGCGCGAGATCGCCGAAGACGGTCGTGTTGTGGACCGGTCCGGCGGGCTCCACCAGCGCGCCAGCGTTGCGCGGCGTCGCGACCAGCGCGGCGGCGTCGAGCGGCGTCGCGGTCGGGGCCGGCGTCGGCTGCGGATGCACGTACTGCTGCGCCCACGACTGGGTCAGGCCGATCGCTTCCATGATGCCGCTGATCGCCATCGTCAGGATCCCGACGGCAACCAGGCGCAATCCGATCCGCAGCGCGCGCTTCACCGGCCGGCTCCGAGCGCGAAGTTGACGTCTTGAATCGTACCTTCATCGAGGATGCCGTGCACCAGGCGTTGGAGCGCGTACGGGCTGTTCATCGGAACGTCGGTGCGCGCGCGAACGCCGGCCGGTAGCGTGCTGGGATCGATGCGCAGCACGTGCATTCCCGGACGCACGCCGGCAAACGAGTAACGCCCTTGCGAGTCGGTCGTCACCGAGGTGCCGTCTTCGAGGAAGATGCGCACCCCGGCCACGCCCTTGTCGCCTTTGGTGAAGTGCCCGGTCTTCATCAGATCGAGAAAGACGCGTCCGGTGATGACGCCGCGCGCGCTGAGCGCGCCCGAGACGACCTGCAGGCTGGCATTGGCGGTTCCACCGGTCGGAACGCCGCTCGCACCGCCCTGCCCTTTGACGTTCACGACGTTGGTCAGGGTGGTACCGGGCGCCACCGAGGGAAAGACGACGGTGGCATACGCGATGGTGAGCGTCGCGTTGGCGGCCAGCGTCGCGAACGTCCAGCGCAACGTCTGCCCGTTGGCGACCGGTTCGACGTCGACACCGTTCACGCGCGCGGTTCCGGGCGCGTAGATCATCCCGGGCGGCAACTGATCGACGACCGTGACGTCGTGCAGCGGGACCGTGAACGTGTTGGCGACGGTGACGGTGAAGAGCGCGCGATCGCCCGGCTGCACGATCAGCGAGCCGGCCGTCTTGGTGACGTTCAGCGCGTGCGACGAGAACATGGGGACGTTGCCGAAGAGCCCGTAGACGTTCTTCAGCGCCACCGCGTGCTTGACGAGGGTGAACCCACCGGCGGCCGCCAGCGGTTGACCGTCGAGCGCGGTGGCGGTGACGTCGTAGAGCACGCCGTCGACGCCGCGGCTGATCTCAAGTGCGATGCGACGGCTCAGGTACCCGCTCGCGGCCACCGTGAGTTCGTACCGCGCACCGGCCGCGGGAATCGCACTGCCGGGGAGATCGAAGCCGTACGCGCCGCTATTCGGCGTGATCGTCGGATTGTCGGACTGCTGCCCGGGCGGGAGGCGCACCGGCTGACCGTCGGGACCGAGCAACGTGACCAGCGCGCCGGGAATCGGCGCGCTCGCGCCGACGTAACCGTTGTACACGATGTTGCCGGAGCCGATGAAGACGCTGGCCGGCGTGGTGGCTTTGGCGGTGGTCCCATCGGCGCCGACGTACGCAACGTTGACGAAGGTCTCGCCCAACCCGACCGCGTTTTCGACGACGGCATCGAAGCTCAAATCGATCAGGTGGCCGGGCGCGAGTTGCGGCCAGCGTAGCGTGAGCGTGCGCCCGGCGAGCGTGGCGGCTGCGCCGGCC
Organism: Vulcanimicrobiota bacterium; assembly: GCA_027459845.1. GTDB lineage: Bacteria > Vulcanimicrobiota > Vulcanimicrobiia > Vulcanimicrobiales > Vulcanimicrobiaceae > DAIDGS01. The sequence goes on from DAIDGS010000150.1 coordinate 4,522, forward strand.
GGCCGGCCGTTGACCTTGGCGGTCGAGATCAGCGCACCGAGTCCGGCGGGAACCGGGTCGCGGATCACCAGCGCGTAGGCGGTGGTACCGCCGCTATTCTTGACCACGACATCGAACTGCACGGTCGCGTTGGCGCTGCTCTGCACGGAGGCGACCTGATCGACCGTCTTGGAGATCTGACCGCCGCCGGCGCCGGTGAGCTTGGGCGGCGCGATGGCGAGCGCCCACGTCTGGCCGGTATCGCTCTGCAATCCGTTGCTGGCCGCGGCGGTCGTGCGCGCGCGCAACCGAATCGCGAATGCGGTGCCGGCCGGAATCCCGGTCGTGCTCAGGTCGACGCGCACGGCGATGCTGCCGCCGGGCGCCACCGTCGGCGAGACCGTGGAGCCGATCGTCACCGGAATGTCGCCCGAGGGCGTGACGAACGCGATCGCTTGCACGACCGCGCGCGCCGCAGATGCGCCCCCGGCACGCCGCACGTCGGTACCGACCCCCTCGATCGTATAGGCATCGGGGATGTCGGAGTCGTTGGCGATCGTATAGGTGCGCACGATCGGCTGACCGGCAATATACGCATCGGTCTTGGTGTTGACCGCGACTTGCTTGGGCGTGACCAGAATCGCTGCGATTTTGGCGACGGTCAACTGCACCGGGTTCGACTCGGTGCCGTAGGTCTTGCCGCGCGGATCGCTATAGGTAGCGCTGGCCGTGTTGGCCAGCACCGTGCCACCCGAAACCTGCGCGTTCGCCGGCACGGCGTGGGCGGCGGCGATCGTTGCGATCGCCGCCAACACCCACGCCGTCACGGCGCCGATTCTCGGCATAGCGGCCGGTGGTGCGCGCGCCTACTTAACGACGACGCTGAATGCGAGCGTTCCGTACTGCCCTTGCGCCAGTTGGAAGCTCGCTCCACCGATTTGGATCGAGAGCGACGAGGCACCGGTCGTGTTGCCACTCTTGGTGACGTCGTTGGTATTCCAGGTTCCACCGCTGTTGGGCGTGTCGGTCGCGGGAGCGGTCAGGCCGTTGGTGTTGGCCGCCCAGGTATTCCCGATCGCCGTGCCGTCGTCGGTAATCACCAGCGATCCGGCTTGCGTCGCAAGGAACGCGTTGCTCGGCTCGGTGTTCCCGCTTCCGCCGGTACCGGCGATGTTGCGGTAGTCGATGCTGTACTGGATGGTGCCGCCCGGACAGACCTTCGCGCCGGTCGCATCGCTCGATGGGAGCGTCGGGGTCGCGCCGGCCGGACAGTTGGTGCTGGTGACGTTCGCCGACTTGGTCAGCACGATGAACCCGGTGTAGATCTCGTTGTGGGTCGTGTTCACCTGCGTGTTGTCGGTGACGCTGGTCGCCACGATGCTGGCATCGTTGCGCACGAACGACTGAGCGCCGCTGGGCGAGACGTAGACCGCCCAGTACTGGATCGCCGAGCCGGAGTTCACGGCCACGGTTGCGGTGCAGGTTGCGGCTGCCGTGGTGCAACCGGCATAGGCCGTACCACTCGGTCCGGTGCCGCTGCCGTTATCGGGATAGAGCTGCACCGTCCATCCGCCCGACGGCGCGGTTGCCACCAGGGTGTAGGAGTCGTTCAGATTACCGCTGTTGTAGAGGGCGTTGGGAACGTTGACCGTTGCGGTACTGCTGTAGGTGTTGCCGTTGGGCGTGCCCGGCGTCGTGCCGCTATTGATCGACGTGAACGACGACGGCGTTAGCGATGCCTGGGTGAAGTCGTTGTTGTTGCTGACTCCCGCCGAGCCGCTGTAGTCGCCGGTCGCCTGCGAGGTCGTGATCAGGGTGCTCATCGTGAGCGGCGTCGACGAGGACGGCCCGTTGAAGACCCCGGCGCTGGCGTGCGCGTTGTTGTAGACGATCTGCGAGGCACCTTGCGGCGACGCCTCGCTGGTGGTGTTGTTGATGCCCTGACCGGAAGCGTAGATCGGCCCGGCGCCGCCCGAGTCGGCGGTGCCGGCCGGAATGCCGGGGCCGAGAATGTGCTCGGTCGGCTGATTGTCGCCGATCACGCCGTTGGCGATGTTGCTGTAGGCGTTCGGATTGCCGGAGCCGGCGCCGCTGGGCTGCGGAACGACGAAGGTCAACGTGACCGCCGGCGAGGGGACGCTCCCGGCCGACGACCCCGGGTTGCTGTTGAGACAGGCGCTGGCCGACGCGACGAAGACCGCGATCCAGGCCGGGTTGGCGGGCTCGGTGGTCGTCCATCCGCTGCTGCCGTTGGCGCTGGTCGTGTAGTAGATGGTCGCGGTGGCACCGCTCGACGGGAAGCCGTTGGTACCGGCGGCGGCGGTGACGGAGGGCGTGCCGTTGATGACCGGCGACGCAGCGCCGTAGGTCGGAACCTTGTCGGCGATTACGATGCAGCCGGCCGACGGAAAGCCCATCGCGGTCACCGAGCTGAGCGGTTTCGCGGAGAAGTTCCCGCCGTCGTTGGCCTTGATCGTGTAGGTGATCGCATACGGCGCGGTACCGGCCTGCGCGCTGCTCTTCTGCAGATCGAGACGCGCGTCGGATTGCACCGAATCGGTGTAGGTGTTGCTGGCGGCCGCCGACGTCTCGGCGACGGCTCCGCCGCTGACCGGGTAACTAATCGTAGCCTTGAGCTGCGTGGTGACCGCGCCCGGCACGTTGGTCGGCGTCGCCGAGAGCGTGTACTGGATCTGAATCGAGACGGTGCCGTTGACGGCGGTCGCGGTGGCGGTACTCAGTGCCGTGTTGAGCGTGCTGAGCGAGGTATAGGTGGTCGCATTGTAGATGTACGCAACACTCGAGGTGTTGCCGTTATCGTTGCCGCTGCCGACGACGCCGTTATCCGAAGCGCCGGTGGTCAACTGGAAGTTGCCGGCCGCATTACCGGTGTTGGTCAGCGTGTAGGTGTCGCTCACGACCTGACCGGGGGCCACCGTTTGCGTTCCGGCCGAGGAGCCGTTGTTGGTGGTGACGGTGAGCACCGGCGCATTCTGCACGACGGTCGTGACCGTGTTCGACTCGGTGGTGTAGCTGGTGCCCGAACTGTCCTTGTAGGTTGCGCTGGCGGTGTTCTGGATGCTGGTGTTGGGGGCGGTCTCGGCGGCGCCGGCGCGAGCGGTGGCCAGCGACACGCCGCCGGCGAGGACCGCCGCGGCGAGCAGAACGCGTGCGAACGAAAGCGTGGAACGCATCACTTCACCCGCACCTCGTACGAGAAGGCCATCGTCTTATGTGCCGGCAGCGGGTGCTCGAGCACCCAGCGCACCGAGCGGTAGAGCGCCGGATCGGCCGGCTTCTTGACGATCCCGTGGGCGGTCTTGACGGCGACCATCGGTTTGGCCGACCAGGTCTTCCCGTCGAGGGTGAACTGAGCAACGGCACCATCGTCGCGCGCGCTGCCTGCAACGTAGACCATCGCGGCCGGCACGTGCGCGACCGGCGTGAGCGCCAGCGCCGGCTGGGTTCCGACGTTGGTGGCGACGATCACGTACTTGACGACGTCGCCCTTCTTCAACACGGTCTTGCCGACCGGCAGTTCCTTGACGTGCCCGTCGACGGTGACGACGCGCACCGCCGAAAGATGCAGCTTCACGTTGGGGCGCGTCGGCGCGAGGCCCGCGCACAGCAGAAACACGACGGTTGGAAGGACCGTCCACCTGAGAGCACGCATGGTGCCATTCTCCCTTTCAAAAACCCATTGCCGTCGGCTCCACGGCGCAGGCGCAGCTAGGGGTATCCTCGGCGACCCGGCGCCGGCCGCGGCTCTGTGCCGGAGCGGTTGACGAAATCTTTACCGGCGGCTTAAGCGTCGGCGGCAAGACGCGCGATCGCCGAGCGCGCCATGCGCAGCACGTCGGGGAACTCGAGCGTCGCAGCGTTGCGCTCGATGCGGGCGGGCGCATCGGCGGGGAGTTGCGCGACGATGCGCTCCAGCAGTTCGCGCGCCTCGCGCCGCGCAGGAATCGCGTGCTGCAGCCCCCACGCGGCGCGAATACGCTCGACCGCACCGCCCAGCACCGCCGCCTGGAACGGCGCATCGTCGGCGAGCAGCGCGACCACCACTTCGACGCAGCCGGTCCCGTACTCGCGATGCGGCTGACGCTGCAGGATGGCAAACGCCTCGGTGAGATGCGCGACCGCTGCCGCTCGATCGTCGCGCAGCAGCGCGACCCGCGCACGTAAGCCCAGTTGCCAGGCGGCGCGCACCTCGTCGCCGCGCTCCCGGAAGATGACGAGCGCGCGTTGCGCGTACGCGTCGGCCTGCGCGCCGTCGCGCTCGATGTAGGCGACTTCGGCCAGGTTGCCGAGCGCGATCGCGGCGGTCGGATCGGTATCGAGCGCATCGGCGAGGACGGCGAGCCCGCGCTCGAAGCAGGTGCGCGCGCTGCGCGGATCGTCGAAGCCGTCGAGGTGGGCGCTGCCGCAGTTGATCAGCGCGCTCGCAATGCCGCGCACCGAGCCGATCGATTCGTAGATCCGCAGCGCGGTTTCGGCATGCGCGAGCGCTTCGGCCGCCGCTCCGGTGTGCAGCAGCGCGATACCATAAGCATTGTAGGCACGCGCCAGGCCGAGGCGATCGCCCTGCACCCCGTAGAGCGCGATCGCGCGCGGCGCCAGCGCGACCATCCACTCGTACGCGCACGACGGCAGGGCAACGAGCATGCAGAGGTAGTAGGCGCGCGCGCGCGGCGGCGGCTCGAGTTCCTCGGCGCAGGCTGCGAGCCGACCGCACCAGCGCATGCCCTCCTCCAGCGAACCGCCGTTCGCCCAGAAAAATGCCAGCAGCGCCGGAACCTCGATGCATCCGCCCAGGCGCGCCGCGGGACGCCGCAGCGCCCACTCGAGCACCGCGAGGAGATCGCCGTGGCACGCGGAGATCGCCGCGAGGCAATCGTAGCCGCCGCTGCTCTGGACGTGCTCGACCAAATCGCGCGCCCGCGCGGCAACGCAGCGCGCAAAGCGCGCGTCGAGCGCGCGCCGGCTGCGGGAACGCAGCAGGCGGCGCAGCGCCGCATGGCGGATCGGCGCCAGCATCCGGTAGCCGTCCAACGCGCGGACGCGCACCAACAACGAGTTGTCGGCCAGACATTCCAAGTAGCGAGTTGCATCGGCGACGTCGAGTTCGGCCATGACCGCCGCGTCGGCCGCGCGAAAGACGTTGGCAAAGCGCGCCGTTAGGACGAAGAGCTCCTGCACGTGCGGTTCCATGCGATCGAGGCTCCAGTCGAGCACGCGCTTGAGCGTCCAGTGGCGCGGATCGCGCCCGGTGCGCGCGCGAAACGTATAGGCCCGCGGTCGTTCGAGTTCGCCGGCCAGTTCGGCGACGTCGAGCGAGGCCAGGCGCGCCGCGGCAAGATCGATGGCGATCGGAAGCCCCTCCAACTGCGCCACGATGCGCGCCACCTGCGCGGCGGTCGCCGGATCGGCATCGTCGACGACCGTTTGGGCGACACGCGCCCGCGCGATGAAGAACCGGCGCGCGTCGGCCTCGTTCAGCGGGCCGATCTCGAGACCGGGGACGCCCGCGATGGGCGCGCGGCTGGTGACCAATACCGCCGGTCGCGCGTCGCGCAGGGCGGCCACGACTGCGGCGACGTCGGCCGGGGCGACCTCGGCGTTATCGAGCACGATCAGGTCGTACGCTAGCTCGACGGCGCACAGCGCCTCGAGCGCGTCGAGTCCGCTATCGGCGCGAACTCCCAAGGCCCGCGCGACGTCGGCGGCGACGCCGCCCGCAACGGCACCAACCAACGTGACGAACGCGGCGCGGCCGCCGCCGGCTTCCCAGCGCAGCGCGCTCTCGTACGCCAAGCGCGACTTGCCCGCGCCGCCCGGGCCGATCAACGCGCAGGGTTCGCGCTGCTGCAGCCGCGCCGCGATGCGCTGCAACTCGTCGATACGCCCAACGAACGGCACGCGCCGTTCGACGCTCTCGCCTCCTTGCACTCCCGTCGGCTTCGGGCGTACCTTCGCAAGTCCCTAGAGCGCGGGACGAAAGACCTACTCTGGCGCGCGCCGCCTCAGAACCGCAGGGTGGTCTGCGTGGGCGCGTCGTCGCTCAGGACGTCGGGTGCGTCGTGCCGCGCGTCGTTCAAGCGCATTGAGGCGCCGTGCGCCTCCATCGCGCGCGCATCGTACGGACGCAAGATCGCGGCCGCATCCGCAGGATCGAGCGGCTCGGCTGCGAGCCAGAGCGGCAGCGCCGCGTCGGGAAGGATCACCGGCATGCGATCGTGCGTCCGGCGCACCAGTGCGTTGGCCGCGCAGGTGACGATCGCGCAGGTCGGCGGCGTCGCAGCCGTGGGCGGCGTCCATATTCCGGCGAAGGCGAACGCACGCCCGCCGTGCAGCGTGAAGCGCACCGGTCGACGGCTGGCCCATTCGTAAAATCCGTCGGCGAAGATCGCGCAGCGCCGGTGCGCGTAGGCGTCGCGAAAGGAGGGCTTGGCGGCCAGCGACTCGGCGCGCGCGTTGATGAAGCCGACGCCGGTGCTGCGCGGCGGCAGGAAGCCCCAACGCAGCGGTTCGATCCGGTGGCGGCCGTCGTTGCGGACGGCCAGGACGTCTTGGGTGGGGGCGATGTTGAAGCGCGGCAGCCGCGACTCGCTGAACTCATCGAAGCGGAACTGCGGAAACTGCGCGGCGATCGCGCCGGGATCGACGAGGGTATAACGGCCGCACATGCGTTTAGGATGCGATTCCGATGGTCGGGCTGACTGGATTCGAACCAGCGACCTCTTGACCCCCAGTCAAGCGCGCTAACCAAACTGCGCCACAGCCCGAGAACGACATGGGCCGAACGCACCGCGCGCGACCCATGTCATAACGGTCGAACTTAGCGACGACCTTTCTTGGCCGGTTTCTTGGCCGACTTCTTCGCCCCACCCGAGCGCGCGCCGCCGACGGCGTCCTTGAGCGCTTTTCCGGACACGAAGGCCGGAACTTTGCGCGCGGCAATACGGATCTTCTCACCGGTCTTGGGGTTGCGTCCTTCGCGCGCCTTGCGCGCACGAACGACGAAGCTGCCGAACGGGGTCAGTGCGACGCGATCGCCCTTCTGGAGTGCCTTCTTGATCTCATCGAGAATCAAGTCGACGATCTCACCAGCTTGGCGTTTCGAGAGCTCCGCCTCTTCGGCCACGGCTTCAATCAAATCGGCTTTCGTCAAACTCTAAATCTCCTCGTGTAAAGGCGGCAAAATGAAAGCTCGCGGGCCGGCCGCCTGGGGGTGGGATATACGCACGCAATCAGTCCCCTCCTCCTCGAAAGCAGCCCGAAAAGCCTTATTTTTCGAGGATTTTGGCCATCGCGCGAAGTCCCAGCGCGTACGAATCGGCGCCGAACCCGCCGATCGTTCCGTGTGCCGCGGCGGCCGTCACGCTGCGTCGGCGGAACTCCTCGCGCGCGGCGATATTGCTGAGATGCACTTCGATCACGGGGATTCCGATCGCGGCGATCGCATCGGCAATTGCGTAGGAGTAGTGGCTGTACGCACCGGGGTTGACGATCGCGCCGTCGTACGCGCCGCGAGCCGCGTGCAGGGCGTCGACGATCGCGCCCTCGCCGTTGTACTGCGCGCACGCGACCTGGATCCCAAGCTCGGCGCCGAGCGCGACGAGCGCCGCATCGATCTCGGCGAGCGTCTGCGTTCCGTACACACCGGGGTCGCGAACGCCCAGCAGGTTGAGATTCGCGCCGTGAATCACCAAAACGCGCATCCGGACATCTTCAGGGGAGGAGAACGCCGCGCCTGTGCGTGAGTGGCGCGGATGCCCGATCGCCTCATCACCGCCGCACCGCACGGGCGCGGCTTAGTCGGCAGCGCCGCCGTCACCACCGCGCTGGTGGCCGAAATCCGCGCGCGTCACGACTTGGCGCCAACGACGGCGGCGGCCGTCGGCCGACTGGCGACCGGCGCCGCGTTGCTGGCGGCCAGTCTCGGCCCGACCGAGCGGCTCTCGCTGCACGTTGTAGGCGATGGGCCACTAGAGTCGCTGGGAGCCGACGCCTGGTATCTCGACGCCGGCCGCATCGGCGTGCGCGCCTACGCGCGCCATCCGCACGTCGACCTGCCGCCCTCGGCGCGCGGCAAGCTCGACGTCGGCGGCGCGATCGGGCGCGGATCGCTGCGCGTCACGCGCGCGCGGCCGGACGGCGCGCCGTACGTGGGGGTAGTGCCGCTGCGTAACGGCGAGATCGCCGAGGACATCGCCGGCTATCTGGCCGACTCGGAACAGATTCCGAGCGTCGTCGCGCTGGGCGTGCTGGCCGATCCGAGCGGGATCGCGGCGGCCGGCGGCGTCGCCGTGCAGGTCCTACCCGGCACCGACGAAGCGCAGATCGCCGCGCTCGAAGCCCGCGCCGGCAGGCTGCCGCCGGTGACCGGAACGATCGCCCGGGGCGCGGGCGCCGACGATCTGCTGGCGGCGTTGATCGGGGATATCGCACCCGGCGCGCTGCGCTCCATCGAGCTCAGTTTTGCCTGCCTGTGCTCGCGCGCCAAGGTGGAGGTGACGCTGCGCAGCTTCGGCCGCGCCGAACTCGAACGGATGGCGCACGAACGCGACGCCACCGACGTGGTGTGCGAGTTCTGCAAACGCTGCTTTGCGTTCTCGCGCGCGGAGATTCGCGCGTTGGCGGCGGCCGGTTAGTCGGCTTCGAAGAGCCGCGGCACGCTGACCGGCGTGCGATACGGCTCGATGCGCTGCTGATAGCTCTCGCGGATCGCCACGCCGTCGTTGTAGTACCACCAGCCGCACTCGCAGCGGATCGGGCGTTCGCCGGGCTGCGGCATGGCATAGCGACGATGGCAGCGCTTGCAGACGAACGGGCGATCGCCGAGCGCGGGCGCCGACGAGGTGTAAGTGACGGCGGTGGAGTCGGTCATCGTGTCCTTTCGCTACGGCATGACGCGCACGAACTTGCGCGATCCGACCGAAAGCACCGTCGGTTGCGCGCTCGTCCAGGCGGCCTTGGGGTCGTTCACGACTATACCATCGAGCTTGACGGCGCCACCCGAGATAAGTCGCTCGGCGGCCCGTTTACTCTCGGCGAAGCCGGCCCGCACGACCACGTCGACGACGCGCGCGGCGCCGGCGGCGGAGAGTTCGGCCACGCCTTCGGTCGGAATCTCCTTGCGCTGCACGGTCGCCTCGAAGCGCTCGCGCGCGGCGCGCGCGGCTGGGGCGCCGTGATAACGCGCCACGATCTCCTCGGCCAGGCGCTTCTTCTCGTGCATCGGATCGAGACGTCGCTCGTCCAGCCCGCGCCGCAGCGCCGCGCAGTCGTCGGCCGAGCGAAACGCGGCCAGCCGCGCGTAGACGTCGATCAGGTCGTCGCCGATCTTCATCAGCTTGCCGAACTGCTCGGTCGGGGACTCGTCGATGCCGACGTAGTTGCCGAGCGATTTGCTCATCTTCTTGTGGCCGTCGAGACCGACCAGCAGCGGAACCGTCGCGCAGATCTGCGGGAGCTGATTGTACTCGCGCTGGTAGTGGCGCCCCAGCAGCAGGTTGAAGAGCTGATCGGTGCCGCCGAGTTCGACGTCGGCCTGCACCGCGATCGAATCGTACGCCTGCGCGACCGGGTAGAGAAACTCGTGCAGCGAGATGGCAGCCCCGCCGCGGTAGCGCTGCGCAAAGTCGTTGCGCTCGAGCATCTGCGCGACGGTCGTCTTAGCCAGCAGCTTGACGACGCCGGTGAAATCCAAGCGATCGAGCCACTCCGAGTTATAGCGAATGCGTACCCGCTCCAGATCGAGCACCTTGGCGGCCTGCGCGCGATAGGTGGCCATGTTGGCTTCGATCTCGGCGTCGCTCAGTTGCGGGCGCGTGACGTTCTTTCCGCTCGGATCGCCGATGCGGGCGGTAAAATCGCCGATGATCAGGGTGACGTTGTGACCGGACTCGGCAAAGCGCTGGAGCTTGTGGAGCACGACCATGAAGCCGAGGTGCAGATCCGGGCTGGTGGGGTCGATTCCGAGCTTGACGTTGAGCGGGCGTCCGAGCGCCAGGCGCGCGCGAAACTCGGCGGGGCTCTCGACGTGCTCGAAGCCGTCGAGCAGATAGGCCGCGTCGGCGAAGCGATCGGTCATGGGCGGCCTTAACTACGACCCGCCGACGCGCGAGGCCTCGTCGCGGCACCGCAGGCTAGTGCCGCAGCGCGATGACGCTCACGCCCGACGATCCTTCGTCCTCGTTGCCGTAGCGCACCGCGGCGACCGCGGGATGCGCGCGCAGGTACTCCTGAAGCCCGCGCCCCAGCGCGCCGGTACCCTTGCCGTGAATCAGCCGCAACGAGGTGCTGCCGGCCAGCAGCGCACCGTCGATCCAGCGCTCGACCAACGGCTCGGCCTCGGCGTAGCGTTTGCCGCGCACGTCGAGCTCGACGCCCGACGCGGTGACCGCCTCCAGGCGCGCGGCGGCCGCGCTCGTGCCGGTGCGGCGCCGCGGGCGCGCGACCGCAACCGGCTCGAGGTCGTCCTTGCGTACCACCGACTTCATCGCGCCGATGGCGACCAGCACGGTCTCGCCGTAATCCTCGACCACGACCGCATTTTGGCGCAGCGAGCGCACCCGCACGTCGGCATCGACCGCGAAACTGCCGGGGTTGGCGGGCGCAACCGGCGCCTCGCGCACGCCGAGATCGGCGCGCAGCGCCTCGACCGCGCGCGCCAGCGCACCGGCCTGCCCGGCACTCACGCGCGGTGCGGCACCCGGACGTGCACGCAACTCGGCGACGAAGTCGCGCAGCGCCGCCGCCAAGCGTTCCTCCGCCCGTGCGGCGAACTCGCGCCGCTCCGCTTCGAGGTCGCGCCGCTCGGCCGTCAGCGACACCTGCCTCGCCGCGGCCTGCCGCGCCGCCTCGGCGGCCCGCGCGCGCTCGTCGCGCAGTTCGGCGGCACGCACCGCGAGCTCGCGCAACGCCGACTCGTAGTCGCGTTCGCGCGATCCGAGCAACGCCTCGGCGCGGGCGACGACCGACGGCGCGATGCCCATGCGCCGCGCCAGCGCAAAGGCCATCGATCCGCCCGGCGCACCGAGATCGAGTTCGTAGGTCGGCGCGAAGGTTTGGGGATCGAAGCGCACGCTGGCATTACCAACGCCCGCGCGGCCGTGCGCGAAGAGTTTCACCTCGGTGGCGTGGGTGGTGACGACCGCGGTCGTGCCGCGCACCAGCAACGCTTCGAGCAGCGCGATCGCCAGCGCCGCACCGGCGCCCGGTTCGGTGCCGCCGCCGATCTCATCGACGATGGCGAGCGTGCGCGCGTCGGCACGTTCCAGCAGTTCGCGCATGCGCGCGAGGTGCGCCGAGAAGGTCGAGGCGTTGCCGGCGATGGACTGTTCGTCGCCGACGTCGGCGATCACGCGCCGGTACTCACCGATCGTCGTCCCACTTGCCGCCGGCAGTTGCAGCCCGGCATAGGTCATCGCCAGGAAGAGCCCGACCAGCTTGAGCGTCACGGTCTTGCCGCCCATGTTGGGGCCGCTGATGACGATCGCGCGCGTCGTTTCGTCGAGCGTCAGACACTGCGGGACCGCCCGAGCGTCGAGCAGCGGATGGCGGCCGTTAACGATGCGAATCTCGGCCGGTGCCGTCAGCACCGGTGCGACGGCGTCCATCGCGATCGCGACGCGTCCCTTGGCGACCAGCAGATCGAGGGTTGCCAAGGCTTCGAGATTGGCGTCGACGGCGGCGGCCCGCGCCCCGACCGCCTGCGAGAGCGCCTCGAGGATACGCGCGACTTCGCGTTCTTCCTCGATGCGCAGGCGTCGCACCCGATTGTTGGCCTCGAGCGCAGCCAGCGGCTCGACGAAGACGGTCGCGCCGCTGGCGCTGGTGTCGTGCACGATCCCCGGAAGCTCGCCCGCAAACTCGGCCTTGACCGGCACCACGAAGCGACCCTCGCGCAGCGTCACGACGTGATCTTGAATCGCTTTGGCGTGGCGCGCGGAGCGCAGCACCGCGGTGACGCGGTCGCGCGCGTCGGCGTGCGCCTGCGCCAGGTCGCGGCGCAGCCGCCCCAACGCCGGCGAGGCGCGATCGAGCACGGTTGCGCGCGCGTCGAGCGCGTTATCGAGCGCGCTCACGAGCTCGGGCAGCGGCGCGTACCCGGCCATCGCGCCAACCACGATCGCGTCCTCGCGCACCGCCCGGTGCGCGGCCGCCGCGGCGGCGAGCGCATCGGCGATGGCGCGCAGGTCGGCAGCGCCAAGCGTTCGTCCCTGGGCCGCCTGACGCGCCGCCGTCGCGACGTCGGCGGCGGGCAGGACGTGGAGATCGGCGGCCGCGATCAGCGCGCGCGCCGCCGCGGTGCGCGCCTGCGCCAGCGCGACGAGCGCAGGATCGGCGAGCGGCACCAGTGCTTCGGCGCGCGCGCGCCCACGGACGGTCTGGGTCGCGCGGACCACCCGCGCACGGACGTCGGCGAAGTCGATCGCGGCGAGGGTTCGTGCGTCGGCGAATTCTTCCGACGGGCTCATCCCAGTCGCTGCTTCACCAACTCCTGCACGAGCGCCGGATCGGCCTTGCCGCGCGAGGCCTTCATCACGTTACCGACCAGAAACCCAGCCACGTTGACCTTGCCGGCTCGGTACTCCGCGACCACCGCCGGATGCGCCGCGAGCACGCCGTCGACGAGGGCCGCAACCGCGGCCGGATCGCTGGTTTGACTCAAACCCTCGCGCTCGACGATCGCGCGCGGCGAGCCGGCGCCATCCCACATGCGTTCGAGCAGTTCCTTGGCGATTTTCGAGTTGATCTGCTTGGCCTCGACCAAGGCGATCAGTTCGGCCAGGTGCTCGGGCGCGACCGCCGATTCGGCCACCGCGACGCTGCGCTCGTTGGCGAGCCGCGAGAGGTCGCCGAGCACGAAGTTGGTCGCGGCGCGCGCGTTCCCGGCGATCGCGACCACCCGGTCGAAGTACCCCGCCAAGGCCGGCGCATCGATCAACTGGGTGGCCTGCGTCACGCTCAACCCGTACTCGCCGGTATAGCGCTCGAACTGCTGCCACGGACGTTCCGGCATCTGCGCGCGCAGCTCTTCGACGCGCGCCGGCGCGACGCTCAGCGGCGTGAGATCGGGATCGGGAAAGTAACGGTAGTCGTGCGCTTCTTCCTTGCTGCGCATCGAAACCGAGACGCCCCGCGCTTCGTCCCAGCCGCGCGTCTCCTGCGTGACGCGCTCGCCGCGCTCGATCAGTGCGATTTGGCGCGCGATCTCGCTCTCGATCGCGCGATGGACCGATCGAAACGAGTTCATGTTCTTGATCTCGGTCTTGGTTCCGAGTTCGCGGCTGCCGCGCGGACGAATCGAGATGTTGGCGTCGCAGCGCAGCGAGCCTTCTTCCATCTTGACGTCGCTGACGCCCAGCGCCAGCAGCGTGCGGCGCAGCGCTTCGAGATAGGCGACGGCTTCGTCGGCACCGTGCAGCTCCGGTTCGGAGACGCACTCCATGAGCGGCACGCCGGCGCGATTGAAATCGATCAACGAAAACGTGCTGCCGGCGATGCGGCCGTCACTCGAACCGGCGTGCGTCGACTTTCCGGTATCTTCTTCCAAGTGGATGCGGGTGAGCCGACAGACCTTCAGCGTGCCGTCGGCCAGCCAGTAGCGGACCGCGCCGCCCTGCGTGAGCGGCATATCATACTGCGAGATCTGATAGTCTTTGGGCATGTCGGGATAGAAGTAGTTCTTGCGGTCGAACTTCGAGAACGCCGGAATTTCCGCATCGAAGGCCAGCCCGGCGCGCAGCATGTGCTCGATCGCCCGCGCGTTGGGCACCGGCAGCGCACCCGGCAACCCCAGACAGACCGGACAGACGTTGGTGTTGGGTTCGCCGCCGAAGGTATTGGGACAACCGCAGAACATCTTCGCATCGGTCTTCAGTTCGACGTGACACTCGATGCCGATGACGGCTTCGAACTCAGACATGGTCGACGGCCTCATCCAGCGCCGGCCGATGCGCGCGGGCATGGCCGGTTGCCGACTCGTAGGCATGCGCCGCCCCGAGCAGTAGCGGTTCGCTGAAGAGCGGACCGCAGAGCTGCAGCCCGAGCGGCATCGGGCGCGTCGAGCCGTCCGGCGTCACCCAGCCGCACGGCACCGAGAGCGCCGGCAAGCCGGCCAGCGACATGGGAATCGTGTAGTAATCCATCAGGTACATGCTGTACGGGTCGCTCTTGGCGTTGAAACGGAAGGCCGGACAACTGGCGGCCGGCGCGGCGATCAGATCGCAGCTCTGGAAGGCACGCTCGAAATCGCGCGCGATCAAGGTCCGCGCCTTCTGCGCGCGCACGTAGTAGGCGTCGTAGTACCCGCTCGAAAGCGCGTAGGTGCCGATCAGGATGCGGCGCTTCACCTCCGGGCCGAAGCCGGCGGCGCGCGTGCGCGCGTACATCTCGCGCACGTCGTCGGCATCGACGCGCAGCCCATAGCGCACGCCGTCGAAGCGCGCGAGGTTGGACGAGCACTCGGCCGGCGCGATCAAATAGTAGGTGGCCAGGCCGTAGTCGGCGGTCGGGAGCGTCACCTCGACCAACTCGGCACCGAGCGCTTCGAGATCGCGATAGGCGCGGCGATAGACCGCATCGACGTCGTCGCCGAGCGTCTGGGTATCGAACTGGCGCACGATGCCGATCTTGCAGCCGCGCAGATCGTCGCGCAACCGTGCGGATGCAGGTTCGACCGGACGGTCGAGCGAGGTGGCGTCCATCGGGTCGCCACCGGCGATCGCGTCGTAGACCAACGCGGCGTCCGCAACGGTGTGGGCGAGCGGCCCGATTTGATCCAGACTCGAAGCGAAGGCAATCAACCCGTAGCGCGAGACGCGCCCGTAGGTCGGCTTGAAGCCGACCACGTTGCAGAACGCCGCCGGCTCGCGAATCGATCCGCCGGTATCGCTGCCCAGCGCGATGGTGGCTTCGCCGGCTGCCACCGCCGCGGCCGAACCGCCGCTGGAGCCGCCCGGGACGCGTTCCAGATCGTAGGGATTGCGGGTCGTGCCGAGGGCCGAGTTTTCGCACGAGCTGCCCATCGCGAACTCATCCAGATTGGCTTTGCCGATCGGAATCGCGCCGGCCGCCAGCAAACGCGCGACCGCGGTGGCGGTATACGGCGCGACCCAGTCGGCGAGAATCTTGCTGGCCGCCGTGGTGCGCGATCCGGCCAGCGCCATGTTGTCCTTGATCGCGAGCGGCACGCCGGCCAGCGGAAGGCGTTCGCCGGCGCGGATGCACGCGTCGACCCGGTCGGCGGCGGCGCGCGCCGCGGCATCGAGCACGGTGAGGTAGGCGCCGACGCGCGGCTCGACCGCGGCGACCCGCGCCAGCGCCTTCTCGGTGATCTCGCGCGCCGAGACGCGGCCGGCTTGGACGTCGGCGGCGATGGCGGTTGCGCTGCGCGCGGCGGCGTCGCTCACGACGCGATGATGCGCGGAACGCGAAAGAACGCGCCTTGACGCGCCGGTGCCTGCGCCAAGACGGTTTCGCGATCCAAGCAGGGCGCGACCGCGTCGGGGCGCGCGACGTTGCGCGACTCGATCACCTGCGCGGTGGCCGGGACGGCGCTGGTGTCGAGTTCGGCCAGCGCGTCGACGTGCGTCAGCAGGTCGGCGAGTTGGGCGCCGAAGCGGTCGATCTCGTCGTCGCTCAAGGCGAGACTCGCCAGTTTGGCGACGTAGCGGACGTCAATCTTCTCGGAAGACAAAATCGGGATACTCCAAGCGGTCGTTGGCATAGCGGTCGTCGGCCGGCCAGGCCGCCGGCGGCGGTTCGCCGGCGAAGGCGGCTTCGACGGTACTGCGCGCGGCTCCGGTTTCGCTATAGAGCGTCACCAGCGTCTCGACGTGTCCGGTCTGCGGAAACATGTCGAAGGGTTGCACCAGGCCGACGCGATAGCCGGCACCGGTCAACACCTTCAGATCGCGCGCCAGCGTGGCGGGATCGCACGAGAGATACCACACGTTGGGGACTTGCGCGCTCGCGATCGCGGCAAGCACGACCGCCTCGGAACCCTTGCGCGGCGGATCGAGGAAGACGATCTGGGCCGCGTCCAGCGCGGCGCGCACGACGTCGGTACCGACCGCATCCTCGACGCGTGCATTGAGGAACCGGGTACCGCCCTCGAGCGCATTGAGCCGCGCGTTGACCTCCGCTTCGGCGACGGCTTGCGCGTTTTCCTCGATGCCCAGCACCTCGGAGCCGTGGCGGGCGAAGAACAGCGAAAAGGTGCCTACCCCGCAGTACAGATCGACGATCTTGCGCGGGCGCGCGAACCCGCGTTCGAGCAGCGCGAAGATGCGCTCCACGATCTCGACGTTGACCTGAAAGAACGAGCCGGCCGAGACGCGATAGCGAATGCCGGCGATCGACTCGTCGATCGCGCCGCGCCCGGCCAACACCCGCTGGCTGTGCCCCACGATCGCGTTGGCACTCGAAGGGTCGAACGAGTTGGTGATGCCGACCGCGCCGGGAAGCGCACGCAGCAAGGTCGGCGCCGCATCGGCGGCGGCCTGCGAGGGCTGCAGCGTGGTCAGCGTGACGACGGCCTCGCCGGTGCGCTGCGCGATGCGGGCGACGACGTGGCGCGCATCCTGCAGCGCGCCGGCGCCGGCGGCGTTCATGCGCGCCAGGTTGAGCCGGCCGATGTACTCGCTGAGTTGCGGCGCGACGATCGGACAGCGCTCGATCGGCACGACGTCGTGCGAGCGCGCCTGATAGAAGCCGATCGTCGGCGTGGTGTAGCGGTGATCGACGACCAACGACATCTTGTTGCGGTAGGCGCGCGGATTGAGCATCGCGACCGTCGGATGCACGCGCACGTCGCTCAAGCCGCCGATGCGGGCGAGCGCCGAGCGCACCATGTCGGCCTTCCAGCGGAGCTGCTCGGGATAGGCGAGGTGCTGAATCTGGCAGCCGCCGCAGGCGCCGAAGGCCTCGCAGAACGGCTGCGCCCGATGCGGCGAGCCTTCGAGCAGACGCAGCAGCTTGCCGACGGCATACTTCGGCTTGACGCTCTCGATCGCGACCCGCGCGCGCTCCTCGGGCAGCGGCCCAAAGCAAAAGACGACCAAGCCGCCGACGCGTCCGACGGCCTGCCCGTTGGCCAGCAGGTCGGTGAAGCTCAGCTCGACTTCGTCGCCGACGCGCACCCCGGCGGTGGCGCCGGACCGTTTAGGCGCTGTGCTTCTGCTCGTCAAGCGTCTTCAGCAGCGCGTTGGCTTCGTCGATCAGCTGCTGGATGCGACGGCTGGTAGGATCGTCGGGCGGCTGCGCCGCGACGATCAGGGTGCGCGCGACCGCAAAGGCGACACCGGCCGCGACGCCGGCGACGCCGATCCAGAGCAGCGTCCGCATCAGGGTACTCTCGCGGTTCGAGGGCGGGGTCGCATGGTCGAGGTTGGGGTCGGACGGCTGCACGGGGATTCTCCTTATCGCCTCGGGATGTTCGCGGCGACGGGTGCCGTACTCTCCTAGCCGCCGATGATCTCCGAGGAACGCCCCGACGCACACGGAGCCCGAAGGTGGGCGTGGCCCCTGTTGCTCTCGCTACTCGTCCACGGCATCGCCATACCCTGGATCCTCTGGCGTGCCGACGCACGGCTGGTGGCGATCCATCGGAACGCCCAGCGCCCCGAGCTGATCGTGAGTTCGACGGCGCTGCGGATCGAGCGCCGGCCGGTGCCACAGCGCCAGGCGCTGGCGGCCGCGCTGCCCGCGCCGCCGCCGGTGCGACCGCTGCGACGCGCGCTG
>DAIDGS010000151.1 GCA_027459845.1 Vulcanimicrobiota bacterium
GACGCGGTGACGCGGCCCGTGGTTGGTGATGACGATCGTCGGAATGCGGCCGCCGCCGCGATTGGCCGGATCGCGCGGATCGTTTCCGCAGCAGCCGACGTACCGGCCGTCACCGTTCTCATCGAAGGTGACGACGATCGCAACGTTGCTGCGCGCACGCCAGATTGGCGAGGCCTCAATCGCCGCCACGAGCTTGGCGACGTTGCGATCGCCGCGCCAGATCAACTTGCCCGGGTGCGCGAAGCGGCAGTCGGCCGGCGCGCGTCGCTGGCTCGAACCGTGCATCTCGTTGCAGACGTTGGGTACGATCAGCGCGAAGTTCGGCACCCGAGCGGATTTTAAATCGGCGAAGAGTTGCGCGAAGCCGACCAGATGGCGCGCGCGCCGTGGATCGCGCTGCACGCTGCGAAAGTTCACGAATCCCGCGTGCTTGGCCGCGTAGACGAAGAGCCCGCGGCGGTGCTTCGAGAGACCGTAGACCGCCAGCGACCCCGGCGCGGGAATCGACTCGAGGTAGGCCTTCCAGGTGTCGCCCACCCCGCGCAGTTGGCTCGCGATGCTCGGTGCGTCGACGGTATGATCGACGTATCCGGGGCGCTGCGCGTGCGGACACGCGGGCCGAACGTCGCGCGGGCGGCAGAAGTACGCGTCGTCGTCGCGGATCCCGAAGGTCGATCCGCCGAGCAGCGCCACGTAGTTCGGCTCGCTGGGATGCGTCTCGGCGTAGAAGTGCGAGGCGTTGCCGTAGGTACGCGCCAGCGCGGTGATCGTTGGTGCGTCGGGACTCCCGATCACCTCGCCGTAATCCTTGTTCTCTTCCATGATGACCAGGACGTGCGCGTAGCGCGGCACGGCACGATCGCGCGCAGTGACCTGCGAGCGCGCAGCGACCCGCAGGCCAGTGCCAAGCACGAGGCACGCCACGACGACGGCGACGACGCGCGGCACGCTCAACCGCCGAGCGGGACCGGTGGATGGCCGAAGAGTGGCGGGATGTAGTGCCCGGCCAAGTACGAGAGCAGGAACACGCCGCAGCCGAAGGCGACGACTTCGAGCCCGCGCTGCAGCGGGTTGCGGTTGCTCAGCTTCCCGGCATACGCGCCCACCGCGAAGAGTCCGCAGACGGCGAGCACCGGCGAGAAGAGCACCGAGGCGCGCAGCGAGATCGGCGCGAGAAAGCTCAGAATCGGGATGAGCGAACCAACCGCGTAAGATCCCGCCATCACGAACGGGCCGCGCAGATCGACCTGCTCGGCAACCCGCGGATCGATGCCGAACTCGTCGCGCATCATCTCGTAGAGGTAGATGTCGGGGTGCTTCGTGAGCCGGGTCACGATCGTCTGTGCTTCGTCGGCACTGAAGCCCTTGAGCTTGTAGTAGGCCACCTGCTCGGCAAACTCGCCCTGCGGATCGTCCGACATCTCGCGGCGCTCCATGTCGATCGCCGCCTGCACCACGTCGCGCTCCGACTTGGCTCCGAGGTACTGGCCGACGCCCATCGAGAGCGCTCCCGCCAGCAACGCCAGGAAGCCGCCGATCAGGACGGCGGCGCGCTCGCCTTCGGCGACCCCGACACCGGTGACGATGCCGAGCGTGGTGAGGATGCCGTCCTGCACGCCGAAGACGACCTCGCGAATGCCGCGCTGCCGCTCGAGCTGGCGGCGCTGGAGCGTATCGGGGATGCGCGGCGTGACCGCCTGCCAACCCGGGACGTCGACGACGACGTCGCGGACCGGCGGCGTCAGCGCGGTGGCTTGCTCGCTCTCCCCAGCCTCGTCCATGGCAGCACCCTTGGTGCTCGCCGCGGGCGCGTTCCTGCATCGCCTCGGCGGGACGCGCGAACGCGCGGCGCCAAGCTCGCAGCGATGGAGGTTCTGCTCGCGACGCCTATGGGCGTCGCATTGGAGGTCGCGGCCGACGAACGCGGCATCGTCGCGAGCCGCTTTCGGACGACCCGCGGCGCGCGCGCCGCTGGGCGCATCACCGATCCGCTGCTGCGCGAAGCGGCCGAACAGGTCGGCGCCTACTTTCGCCGGACGCTGACGCGCTTCGATCTGCCACTGCACTTCGAGGGCACGCCGTTTCAAGTGGCGACGTGGCGCTTGGTCTCGGAGCTCGCCTTCGGCGAGGTCGTCTCGTACGGCGACGTGGCGCGCGCGATCGGCCATCCGCTCTCGCACCGCGGGGTGGCCGCCGCGATGGGCGCCTCGCCCTTTGCGCTGTTCGTGCCGGCGCATCGCGTGATCGGCAGCGACGGCAAGGTGAAGGGCAGCGCGCCCAACGCGCTGCGGCGGCGCTTGCTGGCCTTCGAGCACCCGGCGCCGCGGAGTCGGGCGACGCGCGGCGAAGGTCGCGCGCATGGCTAATTCGGACGTTCGCCCCTCCGACACGCTCGCCAACGAACGCACCTTCCTCGCCTACATTCGCACCGCGCTGGCGTTCGTCGCATTCGGCTTCGTGATCGCGCGTTTCGCGCTATTCTCGCGCGAGATTTCGGTGGTCGCGCACATCCACGTGCCGTACGCGGGATCGTCGAAGGTCTTCGGCATTGCGATGGCGGTGGTCGGCGCGCTGCTCGCAGTGCTCGGTGGGTTGCGCTATACGGCGACCGACCGCGCCATGCGCGCCGGCGGCAGTCGCGCGCTTCCACCGGCGGTCGCCTATCTCGGCGCCGCGGTTATCGCAGTCGTCGGAGCGCTGGTCGCGGCCGATCTCTTTCGCTTCTGACGGCGCATAGGAGAGGGTGGGATTCGAACCCACGAAACGCTCGCGCGTTCAGCGGTTTTCAAGACCGCCGCATTCAACCGCTCTGCCACCTCTCCAGGCTAGATTCCACACGGGCTTGCGCCGCACTGTGTGCCGGAATCGAGCGAATCCTCAGCACTTTCTCAATACCCAGCCTCGGCCGAAGGCTTTCGGCGAGAGGCGGCAGCCAGCTTCTCTCCGGTACTTCCGACGGCCTGGCTTCCTCGCCGGGTCGTGCCGTGGCATCGACGTTCCAGGTGGTTGGAGCGATCGAACGCGCGCGACGCTCGGGAACGGACGATCGCGGTCGCTTCGTCGATCTCCACGTCCGACGCGCGGTGTTAGCCCGTGGGCGTCTCGATCGGCGTCTCCTCGGGTAAGGCGAGATGCCGGAAGAACGTCCAGTAGAGCGCTGCGTTGAGGAGTTGCAGGCCGGCCGCGAGTTCGAACGGCAGGACCAAGAGCCCGGCTTCGATCATCGGACCGGCGGTGGCCGGCCCGACCATCGCGCCCAAGCGCGAGGGAAGGTTCGAGAGCGCCGCGGCACGCGAACGCTCGTGCGCCGGAATCACCCCCATCACGTAGGACTGGCGCACCGGCACGGTCATCACGTTGAGCACGACGCGAAGCACGTAGGCGACGCCGGCGATCCAAAACACCGGCGCAAACGGAACCGCCGCCAGCACCACGCACGACGCAACGCGCATCGCCACCACCATGCGCACCGCACCACCGAAGAAACGCACGGCGCGCGTGACGCCGAGATACGGCAACAGCGTTGCCAGATTCGCGGTCGTGTAGAGCGCGGCGATCTGCGCGCTTCCGACCCCGAAGCGCGCGTGGAACCAGAGCACCACGATCGGCCCGAGATATCCGATCGCCAGGCCGTTGGTCGCGTTGGTCAGCATGAAGCGCGCCACGATCGCGCGGGTCGGGCGCGCCAATCGCAAATGCGCGCGGAAGCGCTTGGGATGCGTTGGGCGCGTTTC
>DAIDGS010000152.1 GCA_027459845.1 Vulcanimicrobiota bacterium
ATCAGCGGCGAAAGCTATCGACTACGAGAACGAAAACGGGCGGGAATCACCCTGCCTGGAACCAAATCCGAACCCGAGGTGGGTCAAATTTAGACGTCCGATCCGGGACCAAAGTGGGTCAGTTTTCGGCGTCCGCCAACATGCGCGAGCCCTAGCTGGTTGTTCCGATCGAAGGCCATACCGTAGATCACGTCAGCGTCAAGGAAGTCATTGTACTCGATGGCACCTATTGCTTTTGTCAAAAGGGCTTTGCGCTGCTCTGCGGGCACATTCCGTTCGTCGAACGAGTCGGCCGGATTACGCCTCAGCCGAGAGAAGAAGTCGTCTTCGTCGGCGAAGAGCCACGTCAAGAATAGGAGGTGGTACTTGAGCGGCTTTCGGAAGAGCGCGAAAGCTACAGTATACTTCCGCTTCTCGAGAGCCTTCATCCCGTCATGGATGAAATGTAAGGCGTCGGCGTATAGCGGGATTACGATCTGGTTTGTGACGATACGCTCCGCTACTTCCGGGCGACCATTTTCGAGACAGAACGTGATTGGATCGTCTGCGGCTTCGAAGATGGCCTTTTCGGCGTCGTCCTTAAACACGACGTGAACATCGGTGATTCTCGCCGCCTCAGCTTGCCTCATGACGTCAATCATGAGATCGTGCAGCCAAAAGCAAAACGAATGCTGCTCGTGGTACCCGGGTGGAATTAGCGCTAGGCGTTCAGGATCGATCATCGTTCTAAGCCTTGACTGTCTCGGATCCGGCTCCGGCGCGACCCCAAGGGCCAGTGTCAGCCCAAGGAAAACAGAATATCATACCGTGTCAAGACTCAGGCGCCTCACGCAGCCAGTCGCGGAAGCGTAGATGCCGCTCGACCTCGCTACCTCCGTCAGGCCAGATATGGGCGTGCACGTCCTTCGTCGGCGTGCGGAACATGCGGTGGCCGGCTCGCGGTCGCGCAGGGCTTAGCCGGCCGCCCCGAGCGCCGGAACGTACACGCCCTCGTCGTCGATGTCGTCAACCGCGACCAGAATATCGATGATCGGCCTGGCGGCGAGCCTTGGACGGCGGTCGAGCCGATGTGCTCGATGATCTGCGCGCGATCGCCGAGCTTGGCTTCGATGCGCGAGCGCTTGAGTTTGAAGCGGAGCGGCCATGGCGGATCGCAGTGCTCGATCGTGATGATGCCCGGTTCGCGCCCGCCGACGAGGATCGCGTGGAGGCTTCCCCGTGGTCTTGTCAGGGTCCGTCATTTTCGCCGAAGTTTCGTTGGATGGTGGGTCGGGACTAATGTGAACTAGACCGCCTAAAGCATCTTCACCCGAGCGAGGCATCGCTCGAACCAGTTGTAACTGTTTTCGAAGTTTTCGACCTCCTTTGCAGTGATTACCTTTACGTGCCCATCATACCGTCGCGCCTTGTTTACCGCATCCATATTCATATCAAATCGCTGCCGATTTTCATCGAAGATGCCGCTAAACATTTGCCAATGGCGATCGATTATATCCTTAAGATCACGCGTGTAAACGTCGTTCATCGCGTCCTTGAGAGAACGCCCCACAAAAGTATCCATAGGATCCTTGCGGTCGTTGCGTCGAGTGAGTGCGGAGGCTATGGCCTTGGCGATCTCGACCTGATTCCAGTTATAACGAACTCCTAGGTAAGTTACGATAAGCGTCCTAAGCTGCACTTCAAGAGCGCACTTCTTTTGAAACAAACGACCTAAAAGCTCAATATCGGGAACGTCAGGCAGCACGTCAGGTGGCACATCGCTGCGCCTAAACGGAGAGATTTCCCTTTCGTAAACCCGACCATGCTCATTCAGGAAGTCTCTCAGGTCCGGAATCACGAAGGCGCCAGTTGCAGCATCGAGCAAGCCGTACCGCGTGAACAGCACGGCTCGCGTGTCGCTATCTTTCAGATAGTCACGAACAAAGGAGTTGTCGCCCGATGCCGCCAGGCAAAGGAGGTCGTAGTCGTCGGGATACCACCAAACCAAGGATAGGAGTATATCCTTCAGCGGGCGCGCAATCCGCTCAACGATCTTGTCATGCAGAGCTTCAAACATTGCGCGCGACACTGCCACCCGCTGCTCCATCTGGCGGGTGTCAACATTCGCCCATATCTCGCTGCAGGCAAGGCGAATCAGGTAAGGGTGCCCGCCGTACTGCGCCTGCAGATAAGCGTAAGTGTCCTCATCGAAAGACAGGCCTGTGTACTTGCCGACCGTTCGAACCATTTCCCGGACTGATGCCGGACTGAGTGGCTCCAAGAAATGCGGCGTGGCTAGCTGAAAAATAGGGTTTGGCGCAGTGCCGAAGTGCGTCTGCTCGATACCCGCTGGATTCACGCCCGCCACGATAAAACTTAACGCCCCTGCTGTCTCCTGATGGGCCGCGCGAATCGATTGCCAGAACGGGACAAAATCGGCGTCCCAGTGCTTTCCTAGGGCGCCGCTTATGTTGGGCGTTATGTACTCGATCTCGTCCAGCATAAGGACGATCCGTTCCAGCCCGCGAATTTGAAGCAGGGACGTCATGTCGTGCGAAAAGTTTCCCGATGCTTCGGTATAGTCGGGTGGCGACTTGGGCCGCGGGTGACCAAGTGCGACTGCGCTCTCATAGAGCGAATCGCGGATTTGCTGAAGAAGGTGCCACCACCTTGAATTGTGGTGAGCCGGATTCTGACAATCGAAGTACTTCATTAGACGCGAGCGATCTGCGGTCCGACGCTCGATTGCGAAAAGAACGGAGGTCTTTCCAGTTTTCCGCAAACCGAAGAGGCCCGCGTTTTCGCCTTTCTCGATGAGCCTGTTACTGAGGGATTGAATCAACTCGTCGCGCCCAAAGAGGTACTTGTCAACTCGAATTGGGGATGACATCCCAAAGAGGTCCGCCGCGCCGGCGTGCTCGCTGATTCGCGATCGGACGAAGAGATTGCCTCGCGCATGCACAAGTTCGTCCTGGCTAAACGGGACAATGATCCATGAGGTTTGGTTTGCGATGAGATCCTTAGTCGCCGCTTGGTCGCCGCAGTGTATTAACAGAATCAGAACACGATCGATGCGATTCTTGAAATCCTTGTTGCGACTGATATCCTCGATAGTCGTCAGGGTTCGAGCGTCGGTACGTTTGTGAGGCGAGTAGATTACAAGCACCTCTTGGTTTAGAGCAAAGCGCTCTTTCGTAGCGCGGTTTGGCTCCGCGAGCCAGAAAGAAAAGCCCTGCTGCTCATTGCCATACGTGATGTCGAAGCATTCGCCCAATGCCGCCGCCAACTGCCGCTCAATCGGGCGCCTTGCAAAGTGACCGTTCAGTACGTTGTCGCGAATGGCCAAGTGAAAAATCTCCTCGTGTAATTGCTTATTCCCGGTGGATTTGTAAACCCTGCTTCCGCGTTGCTCCGGACCGATGAGAAGGGCTCGCGTTGCTCGGGATGGTCCGCAGCTGTATGTGAAGAGCGGGCGGCCGTTCATGGCGATACCGACACCGCTTCCTCCCCTCTGTGTTTATGATGGGTGAGGCCAGCTAATCGGGAAAACTCATGAGGGCGAGTAAGGCTCTTGATCATGGTATCCGACTCAGAAGTGCGGTCCCGCTCCGAGCGCCGCACGTTCCCGCCGACGAGAAGACCCGTATCCTCGGCGCGTTCGAAGTGGGCAAGCCGCTCGAACGCGCCCTGATGCGGCGGGACGGAGTGTACAGTCCGCAGCTCTCGAACTGGCGCAAGCAGCTCGCATCGGGGCCGCTGGCGAAACGTGGTCGGCCAGCGAACCCTGAGGCCGCGGGGGAATGCTCGGCGTAGCAAAGAAGTCGATCGACTACAACGGCGCTTGGGAGAAATCCGAGCGAACCGGCCTTCCAAAACCGACCGTAGGTTGCCAGTAGCAGTCGTCACGGGACTGTGCCCGGCTTCGTGTGTAATTGCGGTCGCGGAGTGAATTCAGGGTCATGACTGCAGGACGAGCTCCAAGCTCTCCGGAGACATGTATCTTCGTTCCGTCATCCACGCTTCGCTCTGTTCGATCAGAATCATCGTGATCAGCCGAAGCGCCGATTTGTCGGACGGGAAGATGCCGATCGAGCGCGTGCGGCGGCGGATCTTCTTGTTCAGGTGTTCGACCGGGTTATTTGAGGCGATTTTGCGGTGATGCTCCAACGGAAAGGCCAAAAACGCGAGTGCGTCGTCAACGCCGGCGTCGAAGATCGCCAAGGCCTTGCTCAGCGAGCCGGAAAAACGCGCGCGTACGTCGGCGATCACCCGACGGGCGCTCTCCAGCGGGACTTGCGCGAATACCGCCTTCAGTGCCGTCGCGAACTCGAGCTTGCGGCTTTGCGGCACATGGGCCAACACGTTCCGGAAGAAGTGGACCTTACATCGCTGCCAGCTCGCCCCGGTCATGACCGTCGCAATCGCGCCCTTGAGCCCCTCGTGGGCATCGCTAATGACCAGCTTGGTCCCGCTCAGGCCGCGCTTGCGCAGGCTGCGCAGCAGCCCGGTCCAACTCTCCTTGCTCTCGGTGTCGACCACATCGATCCCGATGACCTCGCGGATGCCGCTAGCGCTGACCCCGTAGGCGATGATGACCGCGTTGCTGACTACCTGATCCTCGACGCGAACCTTCTCGTAGAGTGCATCGAGCCACAGATACGGATATTTCTCGCTCAGCGGGCGGTTGCGAAACTCGCTCGCGCGGGTGTCCAGGTCGGTGCAGAGTTCGCTGATCTGCGATTTGGCCAGCCGTTCAACGCCCATCGCCGCCAGCACGTCCTCCATCTTCCGCGTGCTAATGCCGCCAATAAAGGCTTCCTGAATGACCGAAATCAGCGCGCGTTCGCTGCGCTTGAAGTGGTCGATGACCGTCGGTCGAAAGTTGGTCGTGCGTGAACGCGGGATCTCCAGGTCCAGCGATCCGGCGCGGGTGTTGAGGCCGCGCGCCCGGGAGCCGTTACGTTGATCCCGGCGTGCCTCGCTGCGCTCGTGCGGTGCAGCGCCGATATGCTCGTCGAACTGCGCCTGGATGGCCGCATCGTAGACCACGGCAAGCATGCTCCGCAAGACGTCGACGTCGCGACGCCCCAACAGATCGACGAAGGCGGCCCGCTGGTCAGGTGTTAGATTCAGGGAGCCCATGTGGTCCTTTCGCGTGCGCCTCATGGCGCAGGAGTTGGACCGCCGTCGCCGCGGCACCCGGTTCCGGGGCCGAGATCGACCTACACACTTTTCCGGGCACTACCCAAGTTCACGCCGAGTCGATGGGTCGCAAGAATCCAGGCACACTCGATAACGGCAAACACGGCGACAATCGCATCGGACTCTATGCCGCTCACCTCACCTGGAAAAAGAGCGACACCTGGGGCGAGGATGCCTATGGCGAATCGTGCAAGCCATACATCCCCAACGGAATGGATGGTAACGCCTGGAGTCTGTATGCGAAAGGCGACCTAGAGACTGCACTTCGTATTTTCCGCGCTGCTGGATACACGGCATTGTGGGATGGGCGCAAGACCTGCCACTCGACCTTCTATGTCTCGCTCGCAAATGTCGAAGTGGCACTACAGGCCTTCGAAGCTGAGGCCTACAGTAAGCAGAACAAAGAGCGGATTCGAACTATCCTCACAAATGTTGTTGACTATTTACAGAACGAAGATCGCACGCTAGACGTGGTTCCGGCGTACATGAACGACCTCACCCGCGAGGAAATGCACGAGGTATGGAACCTCACCGACAGCAAGGGCTGTCGGGATTCCGATCCGCAACGCTGCGAAGCCTTCGTTGAAAAATATAAAGCGGCATGAGACGCAACGAAGCCAAGTCGCCGTGAGCTACGTACCACCTTCATCGAGCTAATGGCCGAGCAGATGTTTACAACGTACCACGGGAGAGAATTCCTTAGCGGCAAGGGGTGCGTCGCGTTGATGAGCGACGGCACTCTTGCACGACAGGAGAAGGACGAAGAGGGCGAGCGTGTCGATCTGATTCGTCGTCCGTACTTGCGTCTCGACTACGACCAGGAAAGCAACCTCTCGAATCTGCGGTACAGCAAGGACCCACAGTATCATCATGAATTGGCAAAAGCAAGCATTCAAGGAGGCGAAGAATTGCTCGATGACATGATGACGGGCACGTGCGCTTACAAGAAATGGTTTGAGGAAAAATCGCAAGCCGCGAGAATTACCAAGATAAAGCTGTCGGAAGCACACGCCATCATCAACGGGAAACTAACAGCCCAGCAACGTGCCGATCTCCACGCAAAGCTCCTTTCGCTCGTCAACGAAAAAGGCAAGGTTGCATAAAAGATGTCTAAACTGGCGAAGGACTACAACAAGGAACGCTACGATAGACTGCGAGCTGAAGGCAAATGTCTCACCTGCCTTGTTGAAATTAAAAAAAGCAAGTTCACACGCTGCGAAAAGTGCCGCGCATATTTCGCAGATAAGGCTCGCGAGCGAAGGGGCGCTGCTGTCGTCCGAGCCTACACGATTGGTGCCAACAAAACCTTAGCCGAGTACGCTGCAGAGCGATCTGCTTGGGCGAAAGCAAACGGCAGATGCTCGATCTGCACCAAGCGCAAAGCGACGAAAACTTATATTACGTGCAAGAAGTGCCGAGATCAAGCAAAGGCACGTTACGAGAACAGCAAAGCCTAGTCGGAATAATCTTACAGGATCCCTTGTCATCTTAAAGTGCAGCGGGTCTAATAATACTATAGAACCCCGAACTACTAAGGAGTAAAAATCATGATCTACGACTTTACCGGCGAACACGAAGCCACCATTGAATTCTACCGCCGCCATCCCGGCAGCTCGAAATATGCCTGCAAAAAGGCAAACGGAAACATGTGGGGCGATGCCATAGACGACCTCGCCTACGCTGGAATTCTGAAAAACCTTGGCTTCGAAAAAACGAATAAAACTCGCCCTGGCTACCGTTTCGTCGTTGAACGGTGGGATTGCTGATCCAACCGCCGCTATAGGGCACCAGGTTTGGCGCGATATCGTAACGATAAATGATGCGTTGCGAGAAGTTGGCCTCGCTGCGATCATACGCGGTAACTGCAACAACGGTCTCGTGGCCGCCGCAAAAGCGAGCTGGCACACCATTGGTGACACGACCCTCTGCCAGGTCAGATCCGTAATCGGTAAGGACATAGCCGTGCGCGGCCGGTGAGAGATACGATCCGTACCAGGTGTTGATGACGTGAGGGGCCACGATGGTCTCGCGCAAGAGTCCCTGGTGCGTTAAGGCGGACTCACCGGCTTGCGACGAGCCTGGGTTGACGCACACGGCACTGACCCCGTGGCTATCGAGAATGTTTTGCGCGGCGCGGATCTGCGGCGCGTAGAGCGTCGCTTGGTCAGGTGTGGACTGTGAGCCGCAGGCGGTGAGCGTGGCGATGAGTGCGATTGCGAAAATCTTGTTGGGCATGAAACGACCCCTGTCAAAAAGCGTTTGTGCTCTTGCAGCGATGATGCTGCGATCAGGGGCGGGGCGTCGTTGACGCTCGGTGCCGCTACGACGATCTAACCTACATGTTTCAAACAGCTAGACCGGAGAGCTGCTCTTGTACGTTTCTGTTCGTACGACCCAGAGCGAAGCTCCACTATAGTAATTGATCGAGATCGATTACCTGTCAAGTATGCTGTTGTATGAACACGTAAAGACATCGATGCAAAGCGTGACAGGCAATGCGAACGCATCTATGATGCGAAACATGAGGAACAAGACGACGTTGGCGAAGGGGGCGGTGAAACGGCGCGACCGAGCGATATTCTCAATTGGTGAGAATGCGCGTGGTCATGCGGCGTGGCTCGTTGGTCGTTACAAGAAGATGGACGGGCGAGCAGCTTCGAGCCAAACCGATGTTGTTCGCGATCTTATTGAGCGCGCGTACCGAAAATTGAAGGAGCAGAGACACCGCGAGGGCTAGACCCGCTGCCGCTTGAAGCCAGGATCGTGGGCAAGGAAAAGAAGCGGAGGATTCACCCAAACCTGGAGTTCATGTTTCCCTTGGTGCTTTACCAAGAGATTCATGGTAAGGTCCCCACGGAACCTGACCTCATTGCTCTTCTGAATAAGCTCCCGCGCAATCTGTTTCTGGCGCTCATTACGGCGCTCAACTGCCTGGCCTGTTACGGCGTGAATATCGCCAATAGCGAGGGGCAGATCAAGCTGCTCGATCTGCTGGGGTACGAGAGAAACAGCGGCGTCTTTGACGCCATCCGATCCCGCCTCGGTAGCGAGCATGTAGCATTTATCAATATTGCTGGTCTCGCCGCCCTTGCTGCCTGCGTTTGCGTGTACGGAAGCGAGTCGATGGACAAGTGGCCGGAAAATCCGCAGCCCATAGTTCTCGACGCGCTGCTGATGATAAACGAGTTTGTCCACGAGTATGGGGACAAGCCGACCATCGACGATCTAGCCATCTCTGAGGTTCGCGGCTTAACCGAAAACCCGGAGCCTTTGCAAGATGCGCTGTACCGCTACAGCCTTCTGGTCGCTTGGAAATCGACGGACGAACGAACGCCTACCTTGCCGCGTCCTCTCGCTGAAGAGTTCCCGGACCTCGTTCATTTGACGTACGAGGATTACGCTGCAGTATCCTTATCGACAATCGCCTGGATCTTCGATATTTATCGTAAGAATCTTGATAAGCAGACACTGGAGACGCTTAACCTCGATGCTTGGCTTCAACATATCAAGGACACTGGTCCCATGCTGCAGTTCATTCAGGATAACTCTCTGACCGTTGAGCAAGTGAGGAAACTCATTGGCGGGAACGGTGTTCGCGGTCTCGTTCAAGAGTGGCGCAAGGCATTTCTTGCAAAGCCCATGCTTCAGATTTCCGAGAAGGACTATCTCTTCCCGTTTCCGTTCGGCGCTGCTAGCGCGCTCGGCAAGGGCCTGTTGTTTCGCCTCGTTACGGGCTACAACAAGAAGTACAACCGCGAGACGGGCGACCTATTCTTCAATTACTTCGGGCGCTTTCTCGAAGACTATGTTGATGGCGTCTTTCGCCGGTCGCTGCGGGGGAACAATGCGCGCATCTATCGAGACGTGAAGTACGCGAGTCAAAAGTCGAGGGACAACCGGTTCATCGACGACATCATTATCGAGGGATCGAACGCAGCGTTTGTCGAGGTCCGTGCAAAACGCTTTCGCTTGGTCGAGACGATGATCAACGGCAGCATCGAGTGCCTTAAAGAAGACCTAGAAGAGATGATCTTCGTAAAGGCCGAACAGCTTTCGGAGAGTATCGACCTGTTTAAGCAAGGGAAGCTTGAGGGTGAGGATCCGAGTAGGATAAAGAAGATTTTCCCGGTCATCGTGGTTGACGAATTCCCGCACATTGCCGCGTTGAACAAAATGGTAAAGGACGGATTGGTCGCGCGCGGGATCGAGTTGCCGAATCTCCAGATCATCGAGGTTAATGAACTCGAAATGCTGGAGAATGCGCTCTACAAGGGCCGTGCATTTACGTCGATTCTCAAGGCGAAGTGTAAGCACCCCGAAACGGCGGACATGAGTTTGAAGAACTACGCGATTCTCAGGGAGCCGCTGCTTCGTCAGGGACGATTAGCAGAGGTCGTGGCAGCGTCGAAGGCATGGCACGAAATGACCATCGCTCGAACGAAGGCGTGGGGGTTAGGAGAGACCACCGATGGATGACCCGAGAATGCCGGCAGCGCGTTCTTGGTTTGGCTACGGTCGTTGGGACGCGCGCTATTGGTTCGTCGGGATGGAGCCTGGCGGTACCGACGAGATAGAATCGTACGAAGCGTGGATGGCCCTGGGCGGAGCCGAATTGATCGATTGCAAAGCTCACCACCTGAGTTCAGACGATCCGGTGTGGAGGAAGTGGCATACTGGACCGCGCCCACCGACGCAGCCAACGTGGCGCAAACTGATTCTGTTGTTTCTTTCATTCGAAGGGACTCCGACCGATATCGACGCGATAGCGCGATTTCAGATGGAAGATTGGGGCTCCGAGAATGGAGAGACGGCGCTGATTGAGGTCTCGGCACTTCATGCCCCAAACCTTGGAGCAAATGTAGATCGCCTGGCGTATCGCGACGAACGAATTGCTACAATCCGAGAACGATTGACGGAGCACGAACCACGCTTCGTCATTCTGTATGGCGTCGGTTACCGGGAGATATATGAACGAATCGCCGGATCGCCATTTGATGCGGACGGTTTTACGCGGAGCGGGCCGACGCTTTGCGTTCTTGTGGAGCATCCAACTGCGAGGCCGGGTAAGCCGCCCGAATGGTGGATTGAAAAGGGCTTGGAGATTCGGAATCGGTTGCAATAGCGGACGAGAGCTGTCGGGTTCGGCGAAGGGGGAGACCTTTTCGATTCAACTACCCGACATAACGCCCGACATAGCCGTTTTTCCGTACCGAACGTACTCGGTCTCGAAAAACAAAAACGCCTGATCCATCAATAGAATCAGGCGTTTCCAAATGGTGGAGATGGGGGGACTCGAACCCCCGACCCCTTACATGCGAAGCAAGTGCTCTACCAGCTGAGCTACATCCCCAGGGCCATCGGCGCCGGGCGGCGCGACCCGAAGGATTATACGGCTCCGACTCGGCACCTTTCTCCTCGATGAAAGCTCTGGTGACTGCTCTGCTCGGTGCTGCGATCTTTGGCGCAGCCGTTCTCCCGATCCGCACGGCGGCGCGCCCGGCGCCGGCGTTGGTGGCGCTGAACCGTTGCGGCCCGCAAAACATCGACGACTATACCACCACCGTGCGCAACGCCGAGGCGCATCCGCCGCGCGGTGGCCAGGCCGCCGAGTTCAAGCGCTTCAAAAAGCTCCAGGGCGTCATCGCGGGGCTCGGGCAGGAGCGCGGCATCCTGGCTGCCGTCTGCCCGCAGAACGTCGATCGCACCGCCTTCAACGCCGAGATCGCCGCCGCGCAGGCCTGGGCCATGGCGCTCGAGGCCGACATTGCGACCGCGCTCGGGCCGCCCTGCCCCAGCGCCGCCGGTGCGGTCGAGCGGCAGTTCCTGGCCGGCGCCTGGTACACGCTCGCCTTCGAGGTCACCGCCGAGGGCGGCACCCCGCGGCCGGTCATCGCCGCCGTGATCCCCAAGGTGCAGAGCCGGGCCGCCAAGGTCAACCTCACGCTCCCGAGCTTCGCCGACACCTCGGCCTACTGGCGCGATCAGGTCAAGGCGGCAACCACCGCCTCGCTGCAGGCCTGCGCCACGCCGTCGCCGGCGCCGGCCGCCACGGCCGCGCCGAGCGCGAGCCCGTCGGCGCGGCCGATCGATACGCCGCCGCCGCTGCCGCCCAATCCCAACGCGATCGCGACGCCGGCCACCGAGCCGACGCCGACCGGCCTGCGCCGCGCGCGCTAGTGCGCGACCAGCGTGAAGTCGGCGGTGTAGACGGTCCCGCCGCGCTTGCGCACCTGTAGCCACAGCTTGTAGGCGCCGGCGCGCAGCGGCGGCACCGCCAACTCCAGCAATGGCCCGCTCTGCGGATGGCCGCGCATCGCGTCCGCCATCGCCTGCGCCGCGCTGGTTCCGCGCAGCGTCGGGTGCACGTGGTAGTAGCCGAGCGTCGCGGTATCGATGAACACCGCGTGCGCCGCCGCGCCGAGATACGCTTCCAAATCCTTGGCCGGGCGGCCGCGCTCGCGCACCGTCACCGCCAGCGTGGTCGCCAGATCGGCCGGCACGGTGGTCTTGGCGAGCGTGATGCGATACGGTCCAGCCGGCTGCGTGGTCGGCGAGGCATCCAGCGTCTCAGCCGGCGCGACCGCCGGCAGCACGCCGCGGTGCAGCGCGAAGCGAAACACCTGCTGGCGCATGCCGGTCGGCGTCGTATCCGCATACAGATAGTACCGATGGTTGGGATCGAGATGCGTCAAGGTCTGCGTAAACGTCCCCGTCGCCGCATCGAAATGCGGATGCACGTGCGCGAAGGTCACGAAGTCGTCGCGCACCACCACGATGTGCATGGTCCGCTCCATCGCGTTGCGGAAATCGAGAATCGGCGTCGTGCCGTCGCTCTCGTAGAGCCGAATGTGCGCGATCGTCGCGGCGCCGGGCGCCGCCTGGGTGCGCAGCCGCGCGACCGAGGTCGCCTTGCCGCCGATCAGTGCGAAGATGCCGCGCTGCGGCTGGTGGTGGCCCACCGCGAGCGTCGCGAGCGCGACCGCGGCGAGAACGATGCCGCTCAGTCGGCGGCGCGTGTGACGCTCCATGAATCCTCCCCCTCGCGTTGCAGATAGCCCGCGCTCTCGAGCGCCTCCAACACCTCGCGCAGCGCGGCGCGCTCGTTCTTGTTCGGCATTCCGGCCCAGCGCATCGCAAGCTCGTTGAGTTCGAGCGTCGCGCCGGGCACCAGCGCATCGCGCACGAAACCGGACGAGAGCTTCACGCGTTCCATCCGCCGCGCCACCGGCGCGAGCGCCGCATCCACGCCGTCGGCGCGTGCAGGCGTCGCCGGCGCGGCGACCGGCGGCGGGGGCGGCGGCACGACCGGCGCAGGCGATGCCGGCGCGAGCTGCACCGCGACGCCGTCGAGTAGCGGCCCGGCCCACTCGGCCAGCACCGTTCCGGCGCGTTGCAGCGCGCTGCCGGCGATGCTCGCGCGGCGCCGCGCCACGCCGCGCAGGATCGCGCGCGCGACCCGCTCGGGATCCAGCGCGCGCAGCCCGCGCGTGCGCTCGATGCCGAGCGTCGCGTGAAACTCGGTGGCCACCAGGCCCGGGTCCACGTAGCCGACCGCAATGCCCTCGGCGCGCAGTTCGCGCCGCAGCTGCGTCGCCGCCGCGCGAATCGCCGCCTTGGCGAGCGCGTAGGCGCCGTAGTTGGGAATCGGCACCCGCGCCAGTCCCGAGCCGAGGAAGATCAGCGCTCCGCGGCGCGCGCGCAGCGCCGGTCGCGTCGCCCGCGCGATGCGTAGCGGCGCCGCCACGTGCAGTTCCCACTGCGCCGCCAGCGCGGCGTCATCGATCTCCAGCAGCGCGCCGAGCGCGCCGGTGCCGGCGTTGTTGATCAGCACGTCGATGGCGCCGAAGGTCTCGAGCGCCGTTGCGACGATGCGCTGCGGCGCATCGGCGGCGGTCACGTCGAGCGCCAGCGTCGCGGCGCGGCCGCCCGCCGCCGCAATCGCCGCCGCCAGCGCGCCGAGCCGTTCGGCGCGTCGCGCGATCGCGAGCACCGCGTAGCCGTCGCGCGCGGCCGCGCGCGCCAGCGCCGCGCCGATCCCGGCGCTTGCGCCGGTGACGATCAGCACGCGCGGACTAGGCGTGGAGGCGGCAGTAGTCACGATAGCTCCTTGCGATGCCGGCGGGCAGTGCGGCGTAGTAGGCGTCTTCGTCGACGATCGGCGGCGGCGGCGCCAGCACCGGGCGCGCGTCGCGCGCGAGCGCCGCTAGCGCGTGCGCGACCGGTTTGAAGCTGCCGTCGGTGCGCACGATGCCGAAGCGCAGTTCGTGCGGTGCCTGGTCGAACGGCGGCACCTGCGCTAGCGCGGGATCGTAGTCGGCCCAGCACCACCACAGCGCGCCGAGCGCCCCGCGCCGGTGCAGCCGGTCGATCGCGGCGGTCGCGTAGGCGGCCATCGTCTCCTCGAACAGGCACCCGGGCGTTGCCGCGGCATCGGCGCAGAGCGGGCAGTTCGGATTGCCGAGTTCGCTGAAGAGCACCGGGCGGCCGCTGCAGCTCTGCATCAGTTGCAGCAGATACGGCACCACGTTCGGATCGTCGGTGCCGCGCGCGAACGCGCTGTAGGCCGGATACCCGTGCATCGTCGCAAAGCTCCACGCCTGCGCCATCGACGACGGCCGCAACCGGCGATCGCGCTCTAGGTCCTCGCCGTGCATCCCGCCGGTGCAGCCGGCGCCCGAGGCGGCGAGCAGCGTTTCGCTCAGCCGCACGCTCCAGGCGGCGCCGTCGGCCGGCGACGCCGGTTCGCGCAGGTTGGAGAACTCGTTGCCGAGGTCCCAGGCGTAGAGCGCCGGATGGCCACGCAGGCAGGTTCCGATGCGCTCGCAGGCCACCGTCTGCGCGTGCAGCAGGTGCGGATCGGCGTAGAAGTCGCCGATGCCCTCGCGCACGGTGCGTCCGCCGGCGATCGTGCGAAAGCGCCCGTGCGGCCGGTCGCGCTCGAGCGTCCAGCGCGGCAGCCAGTTGACGCCGCTCATGTGCCCGGTGAAGAGCGTCGGCATCCCCACCAGCCCGGCCGCGGCGAGTGCGTCCATCAGCGCGGTTAGCCGCCGCAGCGCCGCCGGCTCGATGCAGAGCGGTTCGGGTTGAAAGGCTTCCCAGCTCAGGAAGAAGCGGACCGCCTTCAGCCCGAGCCCGGCGATGCGCGCAAAGTCCTCGCGCAGCGCGCCCAGGTCGAAGCGCTCCCACATCGCCATCGCGGTGCGCTGCGGCCAGTAGTTGATTCCGAGCAGAAACGGCGGCATCGCGCGGGGGGTTCGACGAGGGCGCCTCCGCTTCCGACCCGAAAGCGTCGAGCGCATGATCGGCATCATCATGGGGAGCCGCTCCGATTGGGAGGCGCTCGCTCCGGCACGCGACACGCTCGACGAACTCGCCATCCCGTGCGAGGTGCGGGTCGTCTCGGCCCACCGCATGCCCGACGAAATGTTCGAGTACGCGGCGTCGGCGCGCGCGCGGGGGCTCGATGCGATCATCGCCGCCGCCGGCGGCGCCGCGCACCTGCCCGGCATGACCGCCGCCAAAACGCTGGTGCCGGTGATCGGCGTGCCGATGCAGTCCAAAGCGCTGCACGGCATCGATTCGCTGCTCTCGATCGCGCAGATGCCACCCGGCGTCCCGGTGGCGACGATGGCCATCGGCGGTGCCGTCAACGCCGCGCTGTTTGCGGCCCGGATCGTGGCGCTGCACGATGCCGCCCTCGCCGCCCGGCTGGAGGCCTACGTCGCGCGCATGCACGCGGCGGCGGCCGCGAGTTCGCCCGAATGAGCCACACCATCGGCATCATCGGCGGCGGTCAGCTCGGCAAGATGCTGGCGCTCGATGCCAAGCGCATGGGCTATACCGTCGTCACGCTCGATCCCGACCCGCACGCGCCGTGCGGACAGGTGGCCGACGATCAGATCGTCGCCGCCTACGACGATCTTGCCGCCATCGAGCAACTCGGCCGGCGCAGCGACGTCGTCACCTTCGAGTTCGAGAACATCGCGATCGCCTCGATCGAACACCTCGAAACGCTCCAGCTTCCGGTCACGCCGTCGAGTCGCGTGCTGAAGATCACGCAGGACCGGCTGCTCGAAAAAAGCTTCGTGCGCGAGTGCGGCATCGCGACCACCGATTTCGAGCGCATCGATCGCATGGACGATCTCCTGCGCGCCGCGATGACGGTCGGCTTTCCGGCCGTGCTCAAGACGGTGCGCGGCGGCTACGACGGCAAGGGCCAGTGGCGCGCGACCTCGCTGACCGAAGCCAAGGCCGCCTTCGCCGCGGCGCGCGGCGCCACGCTGATCTTCGAACGTTACGTTCCGTTCGTCAAGGAACTCAGCGTCATCGCCACCCGCGACGCCACCGATCGCGTGGTCAGCTATCCGATTGCCGAGAACACCCACGACGCCGGCGTCCTGGCAACCACCGTCGCGCCGGGCCGGGTGGCGCGCGCGGTCGAGAAGCGGGCGCGCGACGCCGCGATCGTCATCGGGCGCAAGCTCGGCATCGTGGGCACCTACTGCGTCGAGTTCTTCGTCACCGAAGACGAAGAGGTGATGGTCAACGAGATCGCGCCGCGCCCGCACAACAGCGGGCACTACACCATCGACGTCACCCAGTGCTCGCAGTACGAGCAGCACGTGCGCGCCATCTGCGCGCTGCCGCTGGCCGAACCCGAACTCTACGCCAGCGCCGTAATGGTCAACATTCTGGGAGCCGGCCACGGCGATTATCTGGCCGGCGTTCCGGCCTTGCTCGGCGATCCGTCGGTGGTGCTACACGTCTACGGCAAAAAGCACGCGGTCGCGCGACGCAAGATGGGGCATTTTACGCTGGTGGTCGATGGACCGGTCGACGACGCGGTCGTCGCGCGCGCGCTGCGCTACCGCGACAAGCTCACCTGGATGCCGCTGCTTCCCGATCCACTCAAGGCTCCGGCGTCGTAGCACGCGGCTCGCCGAAGCGCAGACTGGCCGGCTTGGGCGGCAGGTCGGTGAAGGCTTGCGGGCGGTCCCACCAGTCGTGCGCGCGCCACTGCAGGAGCTCCGGGCTGGGCGGCGCGGGCAGTTTGAGCGCCAGCGCGCGCGCGTACGCATCCAGATAGCGATCGACCATCCGTTCGATCGTAAACTCCGCCTCGACGCGTGCGCGGCAGCGCGCACGCTCCAGCGACGCCAAGCGCGGCACCAACGCGACCGCTTCGTCGACGTCGTCGCACAGAAATCCGGTGGTGCCGTCGATCACGATTTCGGGGATCGATCCCATGCGTGCGCCCAGC
Organism: Vulcanimicrobiota bacterium; assembly: GCA_027459845.1. Classification (GTDB taxonomy): domain Bacteria; phylum Vulcanimicrobiota; class Vulcanimicrobiia; order Vulcanimicrobiales; family Vulcanimicrobiaceae; genus DAIDGS01. The sequence continues at coordinate 16,442 of DAIDGS010000152.1, forward strand.
ACCGGCGTGCCGCAGGCCATCGCCTCGATCAGCGTCAGGCCGAAGCGTTCGGGGCGCGTGGTCATGTGCACCAGCGCGAGCGCTCCCCCGAGCAGTTCGTCGCGCGCGGCGCGCCGCACCTCGCCGACGAACTGCACCGCGTCGCCGTCGACGTGCGGCGCGATCTGCTCGTGGAAGTACGCATCGTCGTGGGGAATGCCGGCCAGTTTGAGGCGTAGGCCGGCGCGCTTGGCGATCGCAATCGCGAGGTGCGCGCCCTTCTCGGGATGGAAGCGCCCGAGAAAGACCAGATACTCGCCCGGGCGATCGCAAAAGGTGAACTCGTTCGGATCGATGCCGTTGTAGGCGGTGTTGAGATAACTCAAACCGGGATCGCGATCGGCATCGGAGATCGAGCAAAAGAAACTGCGCGCGGCGCCGGCGTAGTAAGCCGCTAGGATCTGCGGCGATGAAAAGCCGTGCACGGTGGTGAGCAGCGGCGGTGCGCTGCTCGCCACCGCGTAGGTGAGCGGTTTCCAGTCGAAGTTGTTGTGGATCAGATCGAAGTCGCCGGCGCGCCGGAAAAGCTCGGCAACGTGCAGCGCGCCGAAGACGTCGCCCGCGAGTGCCGGATCGGCGTTGAGCCCGGCCGGTGCGACCGCGACCAGTTTGCCGTCGAAGTGCGAGCCGCCGGCGGCGAAGAGGGTGACGTCGAGCCCGCGCGCCGCCATGCCGCGTGCGATGTTATAGGCGACCTGCTCCCACGGTCCGTAGCCGGGCGGCGGCACCGGCCATGCGATGGCCGCCAGCACCGCCAGGCGCAGGCCGCGCAGTTCGGTCATCGATCCGAATCGACGACGTGGTCGTTGCGCTCGATGCGCGCCAGATCGAAGTGCGTCCGCTCGATCATCTGCGCCGTCGCCAGGTACGAAACCGCGGCCGTTACGCGGCGGTTCATCGCACCACCGCGCCGGCTTTGACGACGTGCGTCACGTCGCGCAGTGCACGCACGTCGCTGCCCACGTCGCGCGGCAGCAGCAGCAGGTCGGCCGGCTCGCCGGGGGCCAGCCGGCCGCGGTGGAGGCCGAGCAGTTCGGCGGCGACGGCGGTCGCCGCGTGCAGCGCCTGCTGCGGGGTCATGCCGAGCAACGCGTGCATCAGCTCGACTTCGCGCGCGTAGTCTTCGTGCAGGTTGTACGGCGTGCCGGCATCCGAGCCGCCCGCGATGCGCACGCCGGCCTCGTAGGCGCGCCGAATGT
>DAIDGS010000153.1 GCA_027459845.1 Vulcanimicrobiota bacterium
CATGCGGTAGGCCCATGCTACGCTCGCGCGCGCGGCGTCACGCGCTTCGGGCGCGCGATCGCTCGCGAGACGTTCGGTCAGGCGTTCCAGGTCGCCGTGCGCCAAATAGGCGGCGGCCGCCTCAATGGCAAACGGCGAACCGGCCAGCGCGCGGCAGAGGCCCGCGACCGCCCGCGCATTGGCGTCGTTCAGCGCGAAGCGCGGGTCGGCTTCGACCGCCCGCTCGACGAACAGTGCGACCGCTTCGGAGGCCGCCGCCTGACTGCGCGATGCGCCCTCGGCCGGCAGCGCGAGCGCCGAAACCTCGAACGGAATCGCCAGCGGAATCGCCCGTTGCGTGGTGGTCAGGAGCGTCGCGCCGGACGCGTGCGCGAGCAACGCCGCGCCGAGCTGACCGACCTCCTCGGCCAGCCCTTCGCAGCGATCGAACACGATCAAGAGCCTCCGTGCGCCGAGTTCGCTTGCAAGTTCGGTGGCGCCGCGCAGCGACGGCGTCAGCGCGAGCACGCGCGCGAGTTCGGCGTGCAGATCCTGCACGCTGCGCGCGGCGGTCAGATCGACCCACCACACCCCGTCGCGAAACTCGGGCAGCGCGCGGCGCGCGACTTCCAGCGCCAAGCGCGTCTTGCCGATGCCTCCCGGACCGAGCAGCGCGACGAAGCGGTGTTCGCGCAATGCGCCCTCGAGTTCGGCCAGCGCGGCGTCGCGCCCGACGAGGCGACGGCGCGCCGCCGGGAGGTTCGTGGGGAGCTCGCCCGGCTGACTCCAGAGCGCGCGTTCGTACGCGGCCCGCACCGCCGCATCGCGCGCGCCGACCGGGTCGGCCAGCGTCAGCCGCCGGTACGCTTCGATGGCTTCGGGGCGGTCGCCGCGTGCGAGCAGCGCTTCGATGAGCTCGATGACGAGCGCCGGCGTCGGATGCGCGTCGCAGGCCGCACGCAGTGCCGCGAGCCGCTCGAAATCGAGGGCCGGCTCGCCGAAGATGTGCCGGCTGCGCGCGCGCGCCGGCGCGACGTTCGGACGCACGAGCAAGAGTTCCGCAGGGCCGCGGCGCGCTCCTTAGGATGGGCTAAAAAAGATCGGTAGCGCTACGGATGGCCGGCCCCCGGTCGCGACGGTACGGTACGCGTATGCGAATCTCGACGCTCGCGGTCGCGCTCGCGACCCTCAGCCTGCTGCCGCACGCCGCCCGCGCCCAGGCGGTCGGCGCCGGCATCAATGCCGATGCGTCGGCCGCGGCGCAGCGCGTGATGCTGGACGCGCTCCAGCATGGCGCCACGCATGGCGGCTGCAGCGCGCTCCCGGCCGGTTGGGCCAGGCTGCTGGGCACCGTCCGCTTTCCCAAAGCCTACGGCGGCTATCCGCAGTGGGTGAACTCGGCCGAACTGTTGCCGGTCGGCGACAACCTCAAAGCGTTCGTGAAGTCGGGTAGCGCGCGCGGCGCCTTCACGCGGCCGGCGCTGCGCGTCGGCGACTGGACGGTCACCATGACGATGTGCGCGCCCGCCGGTTTCGCGTACTGGGTGCTGGTCGATTCGGGAATGGCGCGGGTCGTCGTCGGCGAGATCGCTTTTGCGCGCGCGGGCGCGACCTATCGTCGCACGTTCACGGCACCGCCGTTACATTGAGAAGGAGCAGTCTGATGCGAAGCTTCGTTACACGGATCGGTGGTGCGCGCATCGCAGCCTGCGCGGCGCTGTTGGCGCTCGGCGCGTGCGCCGGAAGGCACGGAGCGCTGCCCAGCGCGGACCTCCCGACCGGCGCGCAGCCCGCTGCACTCTCGCCGACGGCGATGCACCCTGGTGCAGCCTCCGATCCGATCGCGATCGCGCCGTCGCCACTGGTCTTCGAGGCGCTCGGAACCGCCAACACGCGGCGCGTGAGCGTCACCGAGAAGGGCTACCGCGGGCGATTCGTGTTGCGCAACGGGTGCGGGAAGCGGATTCACGTGACGCCGGCATCGGCGGCGGGGCCGAAAGCGACCTTTGCGATCGTGCCACTGCAGACCGGAACCTGCAACGTGGCCTTCGCCGACGCGCACGGCCACTCGGCGGTGTTGACGATTGCGACGGTCGTCGTCAGCGCGTATACGTTGCCGTTTTGGGGTTGGGGGTTGACGGCGGGACCGAACGGCGAGCTGTGGGCAGATGGATCCTCGAGTAGCGGAGCGGTCGTCGCGGCGATCGCGACCGACGGGAGCGTTGCGAACAGCTTTGCGATTCCCGCGAGTTACGGGTGGGGCGACTGGATGACGAGCGGCCCGGACGGTAACCTGTGGATTCCGACGTTCACCACTACCGCGCCGAACTGCGGTGTGATGCTCGCCATGACGCCCGCCGGGCAGTTCAACGCCTACCCCGTGACGACCCCGTCGACGAGTTGCGTGGCGGGCGAGAACGGTATCGCCGTCGGGAGCGACGGTGCGCTCTGGTTCGCGCAGTGCGTGCCGAATGCGATCGGGCGGATGACGACCGGTGGCGCGCTCACCGAGTTTCCGCTGACCGGATCGGCGTCTCCCTTTAACGTCACGGCCGGCCCCGACGGCGCGATGTGGTTCACGCGGCCGTACGCGGGCGCGATCGGGCGCATCACGACCGGCGGTGCGATCGCGCAGTTTCCCGTCACGCGCTCCGGCGGAGGCATCGGCGCACTGGGCGGTATCGTTGCCGGCCCCGACCGGGCGCTATGGTTCACCGAACCCGACGCCGACAAGATCGGCCGCATCACGACGACCGGCAGTCTGCGCACCTTTGCGCTTCCAAAAGGGCTCAGCCCGGACATGATCGTCGCCGGGCCGGACCGCGCGCTGTGGTTTACCAGCGCGCGCGGGATCGGCCGGATCACGCTGCGCGGCGCGGTCGTCGTCTACCCGCTGCCCTCGCTGAAGTACGGCACGAGCAAGATCGTCGTAGGTCCCGATCGCGCGCTCTGGTTCACGGCCTGGAACAGCAGCGGTTTCCCGACGATCCTTGGACGCATTCAACCGTGAATGCGCCATAGCGCGCGTGTAACGAGCGAGTGAGGCCACGCCGCCTTGGCCGGCGGCGTTGCGGCCGAGCAGGCGCAGCCGGGCGCGAGCCGTGAATCAAGCGCGGTGCGTCGTCGAAGCGAAGCTCGTTGAGCGGGCTGACCGCGCTTTTTGCGGGGCGGTTCGTTCGCAGTGCCACGCAGGCTGCGCTCGGCATCGCCGTTCCGCTCTACATGCTGGCGCTCGGATACGGTCCGGCGACGGTCGGGCTGGTGGTCGCGATCGGCGCGCTCTCGAGCGCCCTGCTGCAACTGGCGGTTGGGTGGCTCGCCGATCGCGTCGGGCGCAAACCGGTGCTGGCGGCCTTCGGCGTGCTCACGATGCTCGGAAGTGCCGCCTACGCGCTGCATCTGCCGCTCGGATGGTTGATGCTCGCCACCGCGCTCGGAACCGTTGGGCAGGGCGGCGGCGCCGCCGGCGGCGGCGCGTTCGGGCCGTACTATCCGGCCGAGCAGGCGCTGATCGCCGAACTCGCCGGCGACGCGCGCCGCACCTCGATCTTTGCGCGGCTTTCCCTGATCGGCGCGATCGGTGGCATTCTGGGCTCGCTCGCGGCGGCCTGGCCGGAACTGCTGCAACGCCACGGCGCGCCCCCGATCGGAAGCTACGCGCCGCTCTTTTGGGTGACCGCCGGTTTCGGCGTGGTGTTGGCGCTGGTGGTGGTGCCGATTCGCGAAACGCGCCCAACGCATCCCAAGCGCTTCCGCGCGCATTTGCGATTGGCGCGCCCGACCCGCGCGATCGTGGCGCGCT
>DAIDGS010000154.1 GCA_027459845.1 Vulcanimicrobiota bacterium
TGCCGTCGACCGCGCTGTACGTATCCATGGGAGAGACGACAACGCGGTTGCGGACTTCCAAGTCGCGCAAACGGAAGGGCGTGAACATCGGCGGAACCGCGGTGCCGCCGGCGAACCAGCGCTCTACCCGCTCGACATACCCTCCATCGCGCGCGCGCAGGTTTTCGTGACCGATCCGCTGGCTGCGCGTCAAAAGCGAGTAGGCGAACTGCTCGGGCGGGAGCGCGGCGTAGCGTGCCACGTTTTCGAACCACTCGGTGGAGTTGCGCGCGGCGTTCTGCAACTTGAGCACTTCGAGCCGTCGCGCCGCCTCGTACCCCTCCAGCGCGGCCGGCGTGCAACCGTCGCGCGCGAGTGCGTCGGCCAATCCGATCGCATCCTCCATCGCGAGTTTAGTCCCCGACCCGATCGAGAAGTGCGCGGTATGGGCGGCATCGCCGAGCAGCACGACGTTCTCGTGCACCCAGTGCCGGTTGTGCACGCGGTTGAAGCGTATCCAGTCGCGTCCGCGCAGGTGGGCCGAGTTGGCCACCAACCGGTGGCCGCGGAGGTGCGCGGCGAAGCGCCGCTCGCAGAACTCCAGCGTCGCCGCCGTGTCGGCGTTCTCGAGGCCGTGCGCGCGCCAGGTTGCCTCGGGACACTCCACGATGAACGTCGCGCTGACCTCGTCGGGGGCGGCGTCGCGCTCGAAACGGTAGGCATGTGCGGTGAACCAGCCGTGCTCGGTCGGTTCGAAGAAAAACGAAAACGCATCCAACGGCAAGGTGGTTCCCAGCCACACGAAGCGACAGGTGCGCTCCTCGATCTCAGGTTCGAAGTACCGCGCATAGGTCGCGCGCACGCGACTGTTGGCACCGTCGGCGCCAATCACCAGATCGGCGTCGCGTACCGCCTGCGGATCCGCGATCTCGGTTTGGTAGTGCAGTTCCACCCCCAGTTCGGCCGCGCGCGCGCTCAAAACGTCGAGGAGCCGGCGGCGTGCGATACCGCAGAACCCGTGCCCACCGGAGATATACGTTGCGCCGTTGAACGTGATGGCAATGTCGTCCCAGTGCGCGAAGGCCTGCGTGATCGCACGATGGCTGGCTGCGTCGGCCAGGCGCAGGTTGTCCAGCGTCGCATCCGAAAAGACGACTCCCCAGCCGAAGGTTTCGTGCGGACGGTTGCGTTCGACGACTTCGACCCGCCACTGCGGGAATCGGCGCTTGAGCAACAGGGAGACGTAGAGGCCGGCCGGTCCGCCGCCGATGCACACGATTCGCATGAAGCTCCCATCAGTTCGCTCCCTCGCGCTCGTTTCCGGCATCCTCGGCGGCGCCGCCACCGTCACCGTCGCACTTGGCGCATCCGCGGTGACGTCGCCGATCGTCCTGCGCGCCGGAAGCGACCGCTCCCGCCTCACGATTCCGGTCGAGATCGGCGGCGTCAGTGCGCCGTGCGTGCTGGATACCGGAACCTCCACGATGCTGGTCTCGCCGGCGCTGGCGCGCTTTGCCGGACTCGCGCGCGGGCCGGCCGTCGACGAGATCGCGCCCGACGGGCGCGCATACCGCGACCGCAGCACGCACCTCCACCATTTTCGCGTCGGCGGCATCGCCCTGCACGGCCTGCCGGCGCTGATCTCCTCCAAGCTCGGCGGCCTGCAGGCGCTCTGCGGATACGACTTCTTCGCGCACATTCCGGTGCTGATCGATCGCGATCGGCAACGCGTCACGCTCTTTCCGCCGGCGAGCGCCTACGCCCAACTGCAGTGCTTGGCGGTCGACCTGTCGATGCACGTGCCGGTCGGTTCGGCCGTCATCAACGACACGCTGCTGCCGGGTATCGTCTACGACTCGGGAATGATCGGCGGCGGTGCCCTATGGCGCGGCGCCGCCGCGCGCCTGGCGCAGCCGGTCGCGCTCCCGCCTGCCAGCGCACCGGCCGCGAGCGGGCTGCACTGCGGTGCGGCCGCCACTGCCGGGTTCACACGCGGCGGCCCGAGCGTCGGCATCGATTTGTGTCTGGCAGATCGGCGTCCGGACGGACAAAACGGCATCCTGGAAACCAACCTGCCGACGGTGCACGCAATCGCCGTCGACTACCCGCACCACCGGGTCTGCTTTGCACTCGGCGCGCCCAGCGGCATCACGTCGATCCCGCCGACCGACGCGCTCGATCAAAACGCCTGGACGCGCTTGAACGCACAGCACCCGATTCCGGCGGCGACGCCGACGCCGTAACCGCCTCCTCGCGGCATTAGGTGCGCTCGCGAATGCGCGCCACCAGCAGACCATCGCCGAGCGGCAACACCACCGCCTCGACCCGCGCGTCGGCACGGGCGCGCGCGACCACGGCGCGCAACGCGTCGGTATCGGCGTCGTGCACCGACGGATCGGCGACGCGTCCGCTCCACAACACGTTGTCGATCAACAACAGGCCGCCGGGACGCAGCAACGCCAGGCAGGCCTCGTAGTACGCCTCGGCGTTGGCTTTATCGGCGTCGACGAACGCGATGTCGAACGGCTCGACCGCGGCGCGCTGCAGCGCGGCCAGCGACTCCAGCGCCGGACCCAACCGCAGCGCGACGCGCGCGGCAACGCCGGCCCGCTCCCAAAAGCGTCGCGCGACGGCGGTATACGCCGCGCTGACGTCGCAGGCCACAATCTGCCCATCGGGGGGCAGTGCCATCGCCATCGCCAGCGACGAGTAGCCGGTAAAGACGCCGATCTCAAGGTAGCGCCGCGCGCCGATCGACCGCGCCAGCAACGCCATGAAGGCGCCCTGATCGGCGCCGATCTGCATCCCCGATTCCGGTAGCGCGGCGGTTTCGGCGCGCAGCTCGGCCAGCAGCGGATGTTCGCCGGGCGCCACTTGCGCCAGATACGCCTGCACCGCCGGGTCGAGAAATTCGCTGCGGCTCATGCGGCCGCCGCGCGCGCCGCGAGATCGGCATCGATGGCAAAGGCCGCGCGCTTGCCGGGGAAGCCGCTGACGCAGCCGCCCGGATGCGCGCCCGAGCCGCACAGATAGAGCCCGTCAAGCGGGGTACGCGTCGCAAAGCGTTCGCCGTAGATCTGTCCGGGCAGCAACACGCCGTGAAAGATGTGCCCGCCGACCAGCCCAAACTGCGCCTCCAGGTCGGGCGCGGCCAGCACCATGCGCGCCTCCACCGCATTGGGCAGGTTGGGCGCCAGGCGTCCGAGGATCGCCACGATCCGGTCGGCGGCGTCCTCGCGCTGGGCGGCGCTCCAGCCGTCGGCGCGATCGTAGGGGAAGTACTGCGCGAAGATCGCGAGGATGTGCTTGCCGGCCGGCGCCAGCGACGGATCGGTCGGCGTCTGCAGAAAGCACTCGATCAGCGGTTCGCTGCTGGCGCCGCAATCGCGCCCCTCCTGGTAGGCGCGCTGCAGGTAGTCGATCGACGGCGCGACGTGAATGGTCGCGCGATGGTGCGGCTGCGGCGTCGTTCCGGGCCGCGCGCTGAAGTTAGGCAACTCGCCGAGCGCGACGTTCAGCTTGAGCGAAGGCCCGTTGCTGCGCCAGCCTTCGACCTTGGCGCGAAAGGCCGGATCGAGCGCGCCGGAATCGAGCAACTCCAAGAACGTCGTGCGCGGATGCGCGTTGGATGCGATGGTGCGCGCTCGCACCGTCCGCCCGTCCTCGAGTTCGAGGCCGACCGCGCGCCCGTTGACGCTCGCAATGCGCGCCACCGCGGCGTCGGCGACGATCTTTGCGCCGTAGCTGCGGGCGGCATCGGCGATCGCCGCCGAGACCGACCCCATGCCGCCGCGCACGAACGCCCACGCACCCTGCACGCCCAGCACGCGTCCCGCCAAATGATGGGCGAGCACGTATCCGGTCCCGGGGTCGCGCGGACCCAGGTTGGTACCGATCAAGCCGTCGTTGACGAGTTCGGCTTGGAGGACCGGCGTGCGGACGTAGCGCTCCACCAGATCGGCCGCCGAACCGCGCAAGTGCGCTTGCGTCGGGGCGTCGAACGCATCGAAGTCAGGCTGCGCGTCCGAAAACGAATCGAAGAGCGCGCGCCCGAGGCGATCGGTACACGCACCGTAGGCCTCGAAGCCGGCGACGTCGCGCGCATCGAAGGCCGCGATTTCGCGAGCGTTGGCGGCGGGATCGCTGCCGAGCAGCAACGAGCGCCCGTCGGGGAGCGGCGTAAACGCGTACGGATCCTTGCGATAGTACTCCAAACCGCGCTCGCGCAGCGCCAGCGCCTCGACCAGCCACGGGTCGAGCAGACTGCAGACGTACGATGCGGCCGAGAGCGTATAGCCGGGCCATACGTCGGTGCGGCTCACCGCCGCGCCGCCGATCCAGGCAGCGCGTTCAAAGACGATCACCGAGCGGCCGGCCTTCGCGAGCAACGCCGCGCAGACCAGTCCGTTGTGCCCGGCGCCGACGATCGCCGCGTCGTAGGTTTCCATCGCCGTCATATACTACTAAGCACGGGTGAGGTCTTTGCGCCTGCTCTTGGTCGTGCTCCCGATCGCGGCGCTCAGCGTGGCGATTCCGCTGGTCAACCGAATCGAGCCGCGCGTGCTGGGCCTGCCGTTCCTGCTCTTTTGGATCGTGCTGTGGGTGTTGCTCACCCCGCTCGCACTGTGGCTGTTCGCGCGGCTGGAGGCCCGCCGATGAACCCGAGCGCCGCGCTCGCGCTCGGCATCGTCAGCGCGATCTTGGCGCTGACCGGCGCGATCGCGCTGGTTGCGGTGCGTCGCGTGCGGATGGACCCGCAACAGTTCCTGGTCGGCGGCCGGTCCTTCGGCACGCTGCTGCTCTGGGTGCTGATGGCCGGCGAAATCTACACCAGCTTCACCTTCCTCGGTGCGGCCGGCTGGGCATACGGGCTCGGAGCCCCGGCGTTCTACATCCTCGCATACGGGACGTGCGGCTACACGATCGGCTACTTTTTGCTTCCGGCCATCTGGCAGGTGGCCAAAGAGCGCGGCCTGCTCACCGCGCCCGACTTCTTCGCCGACCGTTACCGCAGCCGCGGCTTGGGCATCGCGATCGCGCTGGTGCAGTTCACGCTGGTGATTCCCTACGTCACGCTGCAACTCAGCGGGCTGCGGCTGATCCTCACGATGGCCGGATACGGCAGCGTCGATTCGACCGTCGCCGTGGGCAGCGCGTTCGTGCTGATGGCGCTCTTCGTGCTGATCGCCGGCCTGCGCGGGACCGCGTGGGCCAGCGTCGTGAAGGATATCTTGATCGTCGGCGCGGTGCTCTTCGCCGGCATCGCGATTCCGGTGCGTTTTTTCGGATCGCCGGCGCAAATGTTCGATCGGCTGATCGCAACCCACCCGGCCATGCTCACGCTGGCTTCCGGCGCGGCGACGCACGGCACGCTGTGGTACGTTTCGACGGTGCTGCTGACCGCCATCGGCTTCTACATGGGGGCGCACTCGTTCAACGCGACCTACAGCGCGCGTAGCGGCGATGCCCTGCGCCGCAACGCGATGCTCCTGCCGCTCTACCAGTTGGTGCTGCTGCTGGTCTTCTTCGCCGGCTTCGCCGCGCTGCTGATCGTCCCGGGGCTGCACGGTACCGCGGTCGATCGCTCGTTTCTGCTGGTGGTGCAGCGCTACTACCCGCCCTGGGTGATGGGCACGATCGCAGGGGCGGGCTGCCTCGCCGCGCTGGTCCCGGCGTCGGCGCTGATCCTCGCCAACGCCGGCGTCTTCGTCAAAAACGTGCTGGGCGACGGCTTCGGCATTGCGACCGGCGAGCGCGCGCGCACGTTTGCGATTCGCATTTTGGTCTTGGTAGTCGCGTTCGCCGCGTTACTCTACTGGTTCGACGCACGGCAGACGCTGGTGCAGATGCTGCTGGTCTTTTACGACGGCAACACGCAAATCGCGCCGGCCGTCTTCGCGGCCTTCCTCTGGAAGCGCGCGACCGCGTGGGGTGTCGCGGCCGGAATCGCCGGCGGGTTATCGGTAGCGCTGTACTTGAACGGAGACCCGGCGTTTCTGCACGGCATCAACGCCGGCTTCGTCGGGCTCGCGGTCAACGTGGCGCTGCTGATCGCGGTCTCGCTGCTCACGCAACGCGCGAACGGACCCGGCGATGCCGGGTCCGCGGCGGTGAACTCGAAGGCGCTGCGTTAGCGATAGCTGGGACGCGAGGCGAAGCAGTCCCGGCAGTAGACCGGCTTGTCGCCGCGCGGGCTGAACGGAATCTCCGCGACGCCGCCGCAGTTGCTGCAGGTTGCGGTAAACATCTCACGCGGCCGGCCGCTGCGCTCGCCGCCCCCGCCGCCATTGCCGTTGGCACGCATGGCCTTGCGCGCCGAGCGGCAGTCCGGGCAACGATTGGGCTTGTTCTGAAAGCCCTTCTGCTCGTAGAACTTTTGTTCGCCCGAACTGAACACAAACTGCCCTCCGCAGTCGACACAGTTGAGCATTTCGTCCAAATACACGAAATCAGAACTCCTTATGCGCGCTTCGGGCGGATGACCGCGCCGAAGACCTCTTCGAAGATATACAGCGGACCGATCAACAGGTAGATCAGGTTGTCGAGAAACTTCGGTTTCGTGCCCTCGAAACGATGACCGACCAACTGAAAGATCCAACCCAACACGAACGCCGCCAGACTGGCTTGCCAGCCAATCCGCAACGCCACGAGGTAGAGCAGCGTGAAGACGACCAGGGAGATCACCGCCCCGCGCAGGTCGATCGACGCGTAGTACGCGAGCGCCGCCACCGCGAGCACGATCGCCAGATCGATCGGGCCGATGCGCACCAGCGCGGTCAACCCCATGATCCCCAGCACGATCAACGGGATTCCAAAGGCGTGACACACGCGGTTGCGCCGCTCCGAGTGGTACGATGCGTACTCGGTAAAGAGCTCGCTTTTGGTCATCGTCGCGTCCTCGCTGGGGTTCGGCAGAGCCTTCGGCTCAGGGCTGCTCTTGCGACCCCTCCGAGGCGAGTCCCTCCTGCATGCCGGGGACTTTGGTCCCGCCCCACCGGGAGCTGCACCGAAGGCGCCGAACCTCGCCCGGCATGCCCGCCGCCATCACCGTTCCCGAGCGTCTGGCTGACGACGTCGTCTTGATCCGGCGCGATCTGCACATGCATCCCGAACTCGGCTTTGAGGAGTTCCGTACCGCCTCGATCGTGGCCACGCGCCTGCGTCACCTCGGCTACGAGGTGCACGAGGGCATCGGAGGCACCGGCGTGGTCGGCGTGCTGCGCGGTAACCGTCCCGGCCGCACGGTGATGCTGCGGGCCGACATGGATGCGCTGCCGATCCAAGAGGAACACACCACGCCGTATCGCTCGCAGTTCGACGGCCGGATGCACGCCTGCGGACACGACGGCCACGTTGCGATGCTGCTCGGCGCCGCCAGCTTGATCGCGGCGCGCAGCGACGATCTCGCCGGCAGCGTCGCGCTGGTCTTTCAACCCGCCGAAGAGGGCCACGGCGGTGCCAAAGCGATGATCGAGGACGGACTTTTCGAGCGCTTCGGCATCCAGCGCGCCTACGGACTGCATCTCTCCTCGAAGTACCCGACCGGCGTTTTGGGCTTTCGCAGCGGCCCGATGTACGCATCGAGCGACTCGCTCGAGATCGATGTCGTCGGGATCGGCGGCCACGGTTCGGCGCCGCACGATGCGGTCGATCCGATCGCCGCATCGGCCACCTTCATCACCATGCTCCAACAGGTGGTGGCCCGTCAGATCGATCCGCTCGAGCCGGCCGTCGTCAGCATCGGATCGATTCACGGCGGCACCATCCACAACGTCATTCCGCGCACCTGCCGGATGCTCGGCACGGTGCGCGCCTTCAACGAAGCGGTGCGTAGCCAGATGCCGGCGCGCATCGAACGGGTGTTGCGCGCGGCCTGCGACGCGGCCGGAGCGAGTTATGCCTTCAACTACCTGCATCGCTATCCGGTGACCTCGAACGATGCCGCGCAGACCGACTACGCGCAGGTGCTGGCGCGTCGCACCTTCGGTGACGACCGCGTCGTGGAAGCCGCGCAACTGATGGGCGCCGAGGATTTCTCGTTCTACGCGCAGCGCGTCCCGGCGTGCTTCTACACCCTCGGCGCGCGAGGCGGACCCGAGAGCGGTCATCCGCACCATTCCAGCCTGTTCGACATCGACGAAACGACGCTGCCGACCGGCGTCGCGATGATGGCGGCGCTTGCCTTCGACGCGCCCGAGCACGCACCCTAAGCGCGACGTGGAGCGCGGCGGAGTCGCCACGATCCCAGAGGTCGTCGCGCCGCGCAACCTCGACGACTACCTCGCGGTCGTGACGCGGGCCGTCTTTCAGGCGGGCGTCAGTTGGCGTGCGATCGCCGAACGCTGGGGGTGCTATCGCGCCGCGTTCCACGAGTTCGATTGCCGTCGCGTGGCGGCGTGGGGCGATGCCGAGATCGAGGCGGCGCTTGGCACCGGAATCCTGCGCGCGCCGCGGAAGGTGCGCGCGACCGTGGCCAATGCTGCGGCGCTGCTGGCCATCGAAGCCGAGTTCGGCAGCGTCGACGCCTACGTCGCCTCGCATGCGGAGTACGCGGCGCTGGCCGCCGACATGCGCGCGCGCTTCAGCCTGCTCGGACCGATGAGCGTGTGGTACGTGCTCTTTCGCACCGGTCACACCGTCCCGCGCTTTGAAAGCTGGATCGAAACGATCCCGGGCGAGCACCCGCGCATGCGCGAGATGGTCGAACGGGCACGCGCCGCCGGGACCGCGCGCGAACGCTAGCGACGCAGCCGCGTCACGATCGCCGGGGCGTGCGCGCTGCACTCGATATGGCTTCACGCGTGCGCGCGATCGCGGCGGCGGCATTTCTCGGAAACCTCGCGATCACGCTCTATCTCGCAACGGCGCTGGCCGTCCAATACCACCTGCCCTGGAGCACCACTTTACGCCGGCTGCTGCAGTGGGATGCCTCCAACGCGCTGGGCGGCGCTGCGTACCACGGGGGCTGGAGCAGCGCACTGCTTGGCGTTGCGATGGACCTGGTCGTATCGGCGGTCTGGGCGGCACTCTATCTCGCACTCCTCACCACGCAGCGCGTGCGGCTGCTCGCCAACCCCTGGCTCGGCGGCGTGCTGCTGGGAGTCATCGTGATGCCGGTGATGCGCTATCTGGTCGTGCCGATCGGTCACGCGCAGCGCACGCCCGACTCGGTGGGGACGCTGATCGACCTGCTGATCGCGCACACGCTCTTCTTCGGCGTGCCGGTGGCGGCGACGCTGCTCGCCATGACGCGCGCGCGCGCGCGAACCTGAATCGCACCGGGGCTGCGCCGTGCGCTCGCGGCGCGGTCGCGGCGTGCAACACGACGTCCATGCCGAGTTCGTCGTTCTAGATGCTGATCGTCACCGCGGTACCGCGCCCCGGCGCGCTGTCGATTTCGATCGACCCCCCGGCGCGCTCGACCGCGCGCTTGGCGATCGAGAGGCCGAGGCCGGTCCCACCGATCTCCCCACGCCGGTCGCCGCGGTAGAAGCGTTCGAAGGCGTGCAGACGTTCCGATTCCGACATACCGGGACCTTCGTCGCGCACGCTGATGGCGACGCGGCCGTTGCTGCGTTCGGCCCGCATGTGAATCGGTGCGTCGGGCGCGTACTTCAGCGCGTTCTCGACGATGTTCCAGAGCGCCTCACCGAGTTCGGTGCGATCGCCGTACACGTAGTCGACGGCCTCAACGCTGTAGTCGATCGTGCGACGGTCGTCGAAACGGCGCGCCGCGTCGCATTGATCGCGCAGCAAGTCGGCGACCTCGATCGGCTCGACCGCCGGTGGCGCCTCGGCATCCATGCGCGCCAGGCGCATCAAGCGATCGATCAAGCCGCGCATGTGCTCCTTCTCGAGCGACATGGTGGAGAGGATCTGGCGCGCGATCCCGGGCTCCTCGACCGCACCGCGGCGCAGCACGTCGATGTAGCCGCCGATCACCGTGAGCGGCGTGCGCAGCTCGTGCCCGGCGTCGGCGGCAAACTGGCGCATCCGGTCCTCGACGCGTCGCCGTTCTTCCATGGCCGCGGCCACGCCCGAGACGGCGTCGTTATAGGCTGCCGTCAAGTCGGCGATCTCGTCGCCGCCGGCGGTCACGAAGCGCCGCTGCGTGTAGTCGCCCTCGGCGATCGCGCGCAGCGAACCGCTGACCTCGGCGATCGGTTTGAGCGCCTGGCCGGCAAACAGCTGGCCGGCAAACCACGAGAGCAGGATCGCGACGACCGCGATCGTCAGCACCACCCGCCAGTACGGTTCGAGCGAGACGAGCAGCAGCGGCAGCGACGGTGCAAACGCGACGAAGCCCCCGTCGACGCAGGTGAGAAACGGCGCTTCGTGCGCGATTACCGGCAGCCGGTGGAGCAACCGCGGCGTCAGCGGCCCGTTGCGCGCGTTGGCGGCAACCACGCGATCGAGCCACTTCGGACGCAGCGTGGGATCGCCCGCGAGATAGCGTCCGTGCCGATCGAAGACCGTGACGCGCAACCCGATGCCGGAGAGCTGGCGCACGATCTGCGGGGCGGCCAGTCGCATCGGGAAGCCCTGGCTGGCGTACTGTTCGGCCAGCACGCGCGCCTCTTCGTGCTTGGCCACCATCATGTCGCCGGTATAACTGAACAACTCGACTACGAGCGCGATCGAGGAGGCCACGATGACGACCAGCACCGTGACGCCTAGCAGGGTGGCGTAGAGCGCCGAGAGCCGCGACGCCAGCGACCGCTTCTTGAGCACGGACGCCTGTTTCGCTCCGGCTACTGCGAAAGCCCGTAGCCGACGCCGCGCACGGTGCGAATGAACGAGCCCGCCTCGCCGGGTCGATCGACCTTGGCCCGCAGGTACGAGATGTAAGTTTCGACGATATTGGGGCCGCCCTCGAAGTCGTGCCCCCAGACGATCTCGAGCAGGTGATCCTTGCTGAACACGCGCCGCGGCTCGCGCATAAAGACTTCGAGCAAGTCGAACTCGCGCTGCGTGAACTCGAGCGTATCCTTTCCGCGCCAGGCTTCGCGCGTTGCCGGATTGATCGCCACGTCGCGCCACCGCAGCACGTTCTCTTCGATCAACTGCGGGCGACGCAGCTTGGCGTGCAGCCGCGCGATCAACTCCTCGAAGATGAACGGCTTCACGAGGTAGTCGTCGGCACCGGTGCTGAGGCTGCGCACCTTATCGTCGGTGCCGCCCTTGGCGGTGAGCATCAGAATCGGCGCCTGGGTGATCTCGCGCAGCATCGGCAGCAGCGTCAGACCGTCGATCTTCGGCATCATGATGTCGAGCACGATCACTTCGGGATCGAAGGCACGGACGAGATCCATCGCGGCCTGCCCGTCGGCGGCGGTGCGCACGTCGTAGCCCTCACGCGAGAGTCCGAGCTCGAGCATTTCGCGCACCATGCGGTCGTCGTCGACCACCGCGACGCGGGCGTTCGGCATAACAGTCATTATGTTCCATCGTCCGCGCTCATCCTTGGAACCGGCTGAACGCTGCGATTAGGAGGCGATGTGAACGGTCTCCCGGCGTACGCCGGCAGATGCGCGGACGAGCGCGGCCGCCTCGACGATCTCGACCGGATGCGCGAGCAACGTGACGCCGCGCCGGCGCAGCCGCGCCGCGAGCGTTAGCGGGGGAAGCCAGCGGGCAAAGACGTGGAGCTCGCGTTCGCCGGTCGCGCGCGCCAGATCGGCCAGCAGATCGTCGAGCGCCGGACGGCGCCGGGCCAGCAGCAGCGGCACCAACTGCGCGCGGACGCGCGCAAGCTCCCAACCGGCGGCCAGCAGCACGACGCGGTCCGGCGCGGCGATCCCTTCGAAATCGAAGAGCGCGGCGCCGACGCCGGCGGCCACGCGAGGGTCGGTGCGGACGTGCAGCCGTGCCGGGAGCAGCAGCGTGGGGTCGTGGAGGTCGATCTGAACCCCGGCGCCGACGAGAAATCGCGACATGCTGCCAGCATCGCCGGGGGCGGTGCCACCTGGGTGGCGCAGAAAAAGCGAGGCGCCGTGATGCACGGCGCCTCGTTTGCCCACCACCCCGGTATGGCACGTCCGGCCTAGGCCGACGACGACTCGCGATCCGCGCGCCGCGGCGCGGGCTGCGTGTGACGATAGAGATGCTGCAGTGCGTCAACGACGGCCGGATCGAACTGCATGCCGCGCCCCTCGGCCATCAGGTCGAGGGCGGCGCGCGGCGCGATCGGCGCGCGGTAGGGCCGCGCGCTGATCATGGCATGAAAGGCGTCGGCCACCGCCACGATGCGCGCTTCGAGCGGGATTGCCGCATAGGCGAGCCCGTCGGGATAGCCGGTACCATCCCAGCGCTCGTGGTGCGCGCGCACGACGGTCGCGCACCGGCTCAGCTCGGCGATGCCCTCGAGGATGCGCTCGCCAGCGGCCGGGTGCTCGCGGACGATCGAACGTTCGCCGCCGTTCAGCGGCCCCGCCTTACGCAGGATCGACTCCGGGGTCGCGATCATTCCGACGTCGTGGAGCAGCCCGCAGAGCTCCGCGAAGGCGCGCGCTTCACCGGCGATCGCGAGTTCCTCGCAGAGACGGCCGACCCAGGCGCCGACCGCGCGCGCATGCTCGCCGGCGCACGGATCGCGCGCTTCGAGCATGTGCACCAGAAGGGCCGCGGTCTGCGCCTCGGCCCCGCTCGGACGGCGCAGCGCCTTACCCTACCGGATCCGGCGGCGTGACCGAAAGGATGATCGCGAGCGCGAGTGCGACGGTGAGCATGGGTGCGAGCCCTCCAAGACGGCAAGATGTCTTGGCGTCAGGCTAGCGCGATCGCGTCCGCGGCCGCCTCGCGAATTTTCAGTAGTGTGATTTTTTGGGCAGGGCGCCGTCAGCCGAGCAGCCCGCGCGC
>DAIDGS010000155.1 GCA_027459845.1 Vulcanimicrobiota bacterium
GGAAAACTCGGCGATCGGCGCCGAGGCATCCTTATTGATTGCGACGATCGTACCGGACGAACGCATCCCGACCTTGTGCTGAATCGCTCCCGAGATGCCGACCGCGATGTAGAGATTCGGGCTGACCGTCTTCCCGGTCTGCCCGATCTGCAGACTGTACGACACCCAACCGGCATCGGCGGCCGCACGCGATGCGCCGACCGCGCCGCCGAGCGCCTGCGCCAACGGCCGCAGCAGCGTCTCGAACGGTTCAGGGCCGCCGAGGCCGCGCCCGCCCGCGACCACCACCGGCGCTTCCTCGAGTGCGAGTTCGCCGCTGCCTTCCTCGACGTCGCGCTCGATCGCGGCGCGATAGGTTTTGCCGGCCGGCTTTTCGAGCGGAACGACGCTCGCGCCGCTGCCACCCGGCGTCGCTTCGAACGCGCTCGGGCGCACCGTCGCGATGGCGACGTCGGCGGTCTTGAGCGCGCACGTCGTCAGGAGCGCACCGCCGAGCTTGGGCGAGACGCAGTCGACGTTGCCGTTCTCGACCTTGAACTCGGTGACGTCGGCGGCGACGCCGGCGCCGAGGCGCGCGGCCAGCCGGCCCGCCACGTCGCGACCCGAGAGCGTATTCGGGATCAGGATCAGCGACGGCCCTACCGTCCGCACCGCCGCCTCGAGGTAGTCGACGCTCGGATCGAGCACGTACTTCTCCACGTCGGCATCGTCGTTGACGTAGACGGCGTCGAGCGGATACGCGGCGACCGCGCTCGCGAGCTGCGCGGCGCCCGGCCCGACGATCACCGCCGCGGCTTTACCGCCAAGTGCGTCGGCCAAGGCGCGCCCCTGCGTCGCCAGTTCGAAGCTGACTTTGCGCGTTTGCGCGTTGCGATGTTCGATGAAAACGATGACGTTCTTCACTTAAACCAACTTCTTCGCGCGAAGGAACTCGAAAATGGCGTGTGCGCCGCTGGCGCCGTCGGCGGCTTCGACGACCTGGCCTTTACCGCGCGCCGGCGGCGGCGCAAAGCTCAGGAGCTCGGTTTTCGATCCGGCCCCTCCGGCCGCTTCACCCAGGCCGAGATCCGCAAGTGCGAGCACCTCGATCGGCTTTTTTTTGGCTCCCATGATGCCCTTGAGCGACGCGTAGCGCGGTTCGCCGAAGGTCAGCGCGGTCGTCAGGACCGCCGGCAGCCCGACGTTGACCTGTTGGTATCCGGTATCGGTCTCACGCTCGATCGCGAGGCTGCCCGAACCCACCTCGATCTTCCGCGCATTGGTCACCAGCGCGAGCCCAAGATGTTCGGCCAGCGCGCCCGGCACGACGCCGGTGCTTCCGTCGTCGGTGAGCCCGCCGACCAGCAGCAAATCGAAGCCGACTTTCTTCAAGCCGGCCGCCATCGCATGGGCCGTCGCCCATACGTCGGAACCCTCGAGCGCCGCGTCGCTCAGCATCACGGCGGCATCCGCCCCCATCGCCAGCGCCTTACGCAGCGTCTCCTTGAGCGCTTCGGGCCCCATCGTAAAGACCGTTACGGTCGAGTCGCCGCCAACCCGCTCTTTGAGCTGCAGCGCCGCTTCGAGCGCATACTCGTCGTACGGGTTCAAGACGGTCTCGACGCCGGCGCGCACCAGACGTTTGGTGGTCGGATCGATCTTCTTTTCGGCATTCGGGTCGGGGACGAGTTTAACGGTGACGACGATCTTCACGAAGGCTCCTTGGGAACATACGACGGCGACGCGCGCGGAGCGCGTCGGGGCGGTCCGCTAGCAAACTCCTAGGGACGGCAGGAACCCGGCCCATTTGGTCCCTTTCGGCCCGCGCACCTGCCTCACGGCCGAAGTTCGGTTCCCGGCACCTCGGCGAGATGGCGGTCGCCGGTCGTGATGGCCAGCACGCCGAGGAGGATCAGCGCCGTGCCCAGCACCGTGCGCGCGCCGAGCGGCTCGCCGCCCACCAGGGTGCCGAGCGCAACCGCGACCAACGGATTGACGTACGCGTACGTCCCGACGCGAGTCGGCGACTCGTGGTGGAGCAGCCACAGGTAGGCCGTGAATGCGACGATCGAGCCGGGAACGATCAAGTAGGCGAGGCTGGCCCATACCACCCACCCGACCGGGCCGGGCGCAAAGCGCGCGAACTCGCCGGTCGCGGCACTCACCGCCAGCAAGAGCAGGCCGCCGATCGACATCTGCGCCGCGGCACTGGTGGTTTTGGCGGCCGGCAGCGGCAGCCGGCGCGTAAAGACCGTCCCGGCCGCCCAGGTGAGACAGCCGAAGAGCAAGACGCCGACCGCCCGCAAATCGAGCGCCGGAGTTCCGAGCTGCGCGCCGCTCACGGTGAGTGCGGCGACGCCGCCCACCCCGGCGAGCAGACCGAGCAACGCGCGCACCGTCATGCGATAGCTGCGTAAGAACGCGATCTCCATCAGCGCGATCAAACCCGGCATCAGCGCCAACACCACCGCCGCCGCGCCCGACGGGATGCGTTGCTCGGCCCAGAAGAGACATCCGTAATCGAGGGTGAAAAAGACGCTCCCTAAGAGCGCGCAGGCAAGCCACTCGCGTCGCGTCGGCCAGTCTTCGCCCCGCCAGCGGGTCCACGCAAAGAGCAGTACGCCGGCCGCGACGAACCGCATCGCCGCGTAGAGAAACGGCGGAATCTCGGCGACGCCGACGCGAATCGCCAAAAACGTCGCGCCCCACACGAAGTAGACGATCGCAAACGCCGCGACGATCTTCCAGCGCGGCGGCCGGCTCACGGCAACGCGCGCCCAACACGCGCGATGCCTTCGCGCGCCTGCTCGATCGTCAGGTTCCCGAACGAGAGGCGCAGCGCGGGCGGCCCCGTGCGGGTGGGGTAGCACGGCTCGCCGGGCATGACCAGCACGCCCTCGCGCGCGCAGGCATCGAATGCCGACTGCGTCGAGTAGCGCGAGGGCAAGGGCAACCAGACGTTGACGCCGGCGGCCGGCGGACGAACGTTCGACCACGCGATCTCGGCGGCGATCGCTTCGACGAAGCCGTCGCGCCGGCCACGATAGAGCGCGCGCGCGGCGCGGAGATGCCGGGCGTGCGCCGGCGAACTGAGAAAGCGCCAGAGCGCCCGTTGGGTCAACGTCGAGGTGAAGACGTCGGCGCGCACCTTGGCCGCCTCCAAGGCCTCGGCGAGCGCGCCGCGCGCATAGATATAGCCGACCCGAAGCGCCGGGAAGATCGACTTCGAGAGGCTCTCCATGACGATCACGCGGCCGTCGGTATCGGCGCTCGCCAGCGGAGCCGGGGCCGCGGCGTCGTAGGTCATCTCCCAGCCCGTCTGATCTTCGAGCACGACGACGTCGTAGCGCCGCGCCAGCGCGACGATCGCCTTGGCCCGCCGTGCCGGGAGCACCGCGCCGGTCGGATTCTGCGCGATCGGATTCACGTAGAACAGTCGCGGCCGGTACTCGCTGAAGACGCGCTCGACGTCGTCGACGCGCACGCCGTCGTCGTCGCTACCCACTTCGACGTACGTCACGCCGTGAGCGTCGAAGACGCCGAGCGTTCCGGAATAGGTCGGACTTTCACTGGCCACGACCGCCCGAGCATCCAGCAGCACCGTCGCCACGATGTCGGCGGCCTGCTGCGCCCCGGAGCAGACGATCACGTCGCGTGCTTCGGCCGAGCAGCCGCGACGGCGCAGCGCCGCGGCCAGCACCTCGCAGAGATCGGGATCTCCGGTCGACGAGCGATACTGCATCAACTCGGGGGGATCGTCGAGCAGCGTGCGGTGAAACGCGCGTGCGAAATCGTGCAAGGGAAAGGTTTCGGGAGCGGGATGCCCGCTCGCCAGCGAGATCGCACCCGGAACCGTCGCCCGCGTCAGCCGCTCCATCACGCCCTCGAGACGCGCCGCGCGCGCAAAGCGGCCGAGGTCGGGCTCCCAGCGGCGCGCAAACGGAACCTCCGCTGCGCGTTGCGCGGCGACGAAGGTGCCCTTGCCGGCGCGTGCCACCGCCCGCCCGCGCGCCGTCAACACGTCGTAGGCTTGCGAGACCGTCACCAGGGCACAGCCCAAATCGGCGGCCAGCGCGCGCATCGCCGGGAGTCGATCGCCTGGAACGAGCCGGCCGCTCTCGATCGCCTCGACCAGTTGATCGGCGAGTTGCACGTAGAGCGGCCGCGGATCGCCGGCCGCCAGCCGTAACGTCGCGCTAAGCGCCCTTTTTGTCGAGCCGGTAGCCAATGCCGCGCACGCTTGCGATCTCGATCGGCGCCTCGATCTCGGTGAGTTTTTTACGCAGCGCCGCAACGTGAACGTCGACCACGCGCGTCGGAAGCCCGGAGGTATCGTTCCAGACCTGCTCGAGGATCTGCGCGCGCGTTAACAACCGGCCTTCGGCTTCGGCCAAGAACCACAACAGCCGAAACTCGAGCGCGGTAAGGGTACTCGACGCGCCGTCGTACGCCAGCGTGTGAAAGTCGCGGTCCAGCACGGCGCTGCCGATCTGCAGCGTGCTGCTCGACGTCGGTCGCGCCGAAAACCGCTCGCGCCGGCGCAGAAACGACGCGACGCGCGCGACCAGTTCGTTCCCCGAAAACGGCTTGGTAATGTAGTCGTCGGCACCCAGGCCGAGTCCGAGCAGAACGTCTTGCTCGCGGGTATGACCGCTGACCATGAGCACGAAGGCGTTGTTCGAGTTGGAGAGCGACGTGCAGACGTCCAGCCCGGAGATGTCGGGCAACCCGACGTCGAGGATGATGACGTCGGGGCGCTCGGAGTCGGCCAGTTCGAGCCCTTCGGCGCCGCTCCCGGTGACGCGCACCGCGTATCCGGCACGCTCCAAAACCGCCTGTTCCAGCCGGGCGACGTCTTCGTCGTCCTCGATCACGAGGATGCGCGCCAGGGCCATGCCGATCGCTCCTTCCTAGACGCTCGCGGTCAGGTCTTCGCCCTCGTTCTTTACCAATGCGCGCCGCGCAACGCCTTCCTCGAGCGCCGCGGCGCCGACCGCCCGGGCGACGGCGTCGACCACCCGCGCATCGAACACGCTCGGGACGATATACTCGGGACTGCGCTCGTCGTCGGTCACGATTGCGGCAATGGCGTATGCCGCCGCCAGTTTCATCCGCTCGCTGATGCAGCGCGCCCGAACGTCCAACGCACCGCGAAAAATCCCCGGGAAGGCCAGCAGGTTGTTGACTTGATTGGGAAAGTCGGAACGCCCGGTCGCCACGACGGCCGCATAGGGTGCGGCTGCGTCGGGCATGATCTCGGGAGTCGGGTTAGCCATCGCGAAAACGATCGGATCGCGTGCCATCGTCGCGATCGCTTCAGCCGGCAGAATCCCCGGCGCCGAGACGCCGATAAAGACGTCGGTGCCGGGTAGGACGTCGGCCAGTCCACCCTGACGGTTCTCGCGGTTGCAGTGCTCGGCCAGCCAGCGCCAGTGCGAGTTTTCGTAGTTGCCCGACCGGCTCAGCGCGCCGGCACGATCGACCGGAATGACGTCGCGCACGCCGGCCTCGAGCAGCATCTTGATCGTCGCCGTCCCGGCGGCACCACTCCCGGCGACCACCACCTGCAGATCGCTCAGTTCCTTTCCGACCACGCGGGCCGCGTTGATCAAAGCCGCCATGATGACGACTGCCGTTCCGTGCTGATCGTCGTGCATCACCGGAATGTCGAGCGCTTCGATCAACCGGCGCTCGACTTCGAAGCAGCGCGGCGCCGAGATGTCTTCGAGGTTGATCCCGCCGAAGACCGGTGCGATCCGCACGACCGTCTCGACGATTTCGTCGACGTCCTTGGTGTCGAGGCAGATCGGGAAGGCATCGATATCGGCAAACTGCCGAAAGAGCATGGCCTTGCCTTCCATCACCGGCAGCGCTCCCAGCGGCCCGATATCGCCCAAGCCGAGCACGGCCGTCCCATCCGAGACCACCGCGACCGAGTTGCGTTTGATCGTCAGTTGGAAGGCCTTGCTCGGATCGGCGGCGATCGCCATCGAAACGCGCGCCACGCCGGGCGTGTAGACGGTCGAAAGATCCTGCCGCGTCTTGACCGGAATCTTGGGCTCGACGCGGATCTTGCCGCCGAGATGCGCCAGAAAGGTCGAGTCGGAGGCGCTCACGATACGTGCCCCGTCGATCGATTCGAGCGCGTGGCGCACCTCGCTTGCGACGGCATCGGACGGGACCTGAATCGTCACGTCGCGCACGACCCGCGATCGCGTCACGGTATGCATGTCCACGGCCGCGATCGTTCCGCCGGCATCGCCGACAGCATTGGCCAGCAGCCCGAAGGCGCCCGGCTCGTTGGGCATCTCGATACGAATGATGAGCGTAAAACTGATCGAGGGCTTCGGCATGCGCGTTCCTCAGGTTCCGCTGACGGTCATCTCCGCAATCCGAAACGACGGTGAGACGACCGAACCGTCGAATCGCAGATCGTTGGCC
The DNA here is from genome assembly GCA_027459845.1 of Vulcanimicrobiota bacterium. GTDB lineage: Bacteria > Vulcanimicrobiota > Vulcanimicrobiia > Vulcanimicrobiales > Vulcanimicrobiaceae > DAIDGS01. The sequence goes on from DAIDGS010000155.1 coordinate 6,421, forward strand.
ACACCGTCCACTGCCGCCAGCATCTCCGCGAAACGCCCGGCGATCGTGAACTCGTCGACCGGGTACGCTATTTCGCCGTCGACGATGTAAAAACCGCGTGCCCCCCGGCTGTAGGTTCCCGACGCATGCTCGGTCGCAAACCCGATCACGTCCATGACCAAGACGCCACGCGCCGTGGAGGCGACCAGTTCGTCCAGCGAACGATCGCCCGGAGCCAGGTAGAAGTTGCTCGGCGCGACACCGCCGCCGCCGGCATTGCCGGTGCTGGCGGCGCCCAGCTTGCGCGCGTAGTAGGTGTCGTAGAGGAACGTACGCAGCACGCCGGCCTCGAAGGGCAGGGTGCGCTGCGTCGCCACACCTTCGCCGTCGAAGGGGGCGCTGCCGAGCCCGCCCGGAAGCCGGCCGTCGTCGATCACGGTGACGGCCGGGCTGCCGATCCGCTCGCCGATCCGTCCGGCCAACCACGAGTTACCCGCCGCGACGTTGGCTCCCGAGAGCGCCGCAAAGAGATCGCTCAGCACGGCCGCGGCGACGTCGCGCTCGAAGATCACCGGGAGACGCGCGGTTACCGGCTTGCGCGCGCCGAACATCTCGGTCGCGCGGCGGGCCGCCGTGCGCGCCACGCTCTCGACCGCCTCCAACGCGTCGAGGCGGCGCGCGGCACTCCCGTAATGCCCCACCCGCTTCTGCCCGTCGTCGATCGCGATCGGTCCAGCCGACATCGACACACGCGTTGCGACGTACGCGCCGGCGAAGCCGCTCGAGTTGGCCAGGGCGGTCAACGCGACGCTGTCGCCGACGTGCGAACCGGCCGAGTTCTGGATGCGCGGGTCGGCCGCGCGAGCGATGCGCTCGAGTTCGAGCGCGGCATCGATCTTGGCAGCATCGTCGCGCCGCGCGACCGCGGGATCGAACAGGTCCAGCTCCGGCAAGCGTTCGGCAAAGCGCTCCGGGAGCGCAGCCATCGGATCGACGGCAACCTGGGCCGCCTGTGCGACGACCGTCGCGACCCCGGCTTCGATGCCCTCGGACGTGAGATCGGTGGTGGCGAACGCCGCGCGGCGACCCTCGCGAAAGACGCGGACGTGCAACTGCGTTCCGACCGCACCCTCGAGTTTCTCGAGCGTCGTCGCGCGCGCTTCGACGTGAAAGCGCCGGGCGCTGGTCAGCGTCGCGTCGCACGCGGTGGCACCGCACCGCAGCGCCGTCGCCACCGCCGCACGCGCGACGTCCAACGCCACGGCCTCATCCACGCGCATCGCCCGTTCCGCCGACCGTAATCGCCGAGATCTTTACGGTCGGCATCCCGACTCCAACCGGAACGTACTGGCCGCCCTTGCCGCAGGTATAGTGGCGCCGCGCCAACTGCGCGTCGCTACCGACCGCGACGACCTTCGTCATCGCATCGGGGCCGTTGCCGACGATGGTCGCGTTCTTGATCGGTGCGGTGATGCGCCCGTTCTCGATCAGATAGCCTTCGCCGACCATGAACACGAAGTCGCCCTTGCTGATTTCCACTTGTCCGCCCGCGAACGACTTGGCGTAGATGCCGCGTTCGGTCGAGGTTACGATCTCGTCGGGCGAACTCGCGCCGGCGGGCATGAAGGTGTTGCACATTCGCGGCTGCGGCAGACAGCGAAAGTTCTGTCGGCGGCCGTTCCCGGTCGGCGCGGCGCCCATCAGTTCGGCGTTGAGCGCATCCTGCATGTAGCCGCGCAGAATGCCGCGTTCGACCAGGATCGTCGCTTGGCCGGGAGTCCCCTCGTCGTCGACGCTCAGGCTTCCGCGTTCGTCGGGCAGACTGCCGTCATCGCAGATGGTCACCAGGTCGCTGGCTACTCGCTCGCCGATCCGCCCGCTGTAGAGGGAGGTTCCCTGGCGGTTGAAATCGCTCTCGAGCCCGTGGCCGACCGCTTCGTGCAACAGCACGCCGCCGCCACCCGGCCCGACGACCATCGGCATCTCGCCGGAGGGCGCGGCCACGGCTTCGCAGTTGACGGTAGCGATGCGCGCCGCCTCGCGCGCCATCGCCTCGGGAGTTTGTACGTGAAAGAAATCGAGCGACGTGCGCCCTCCGTCGCCGACGTACCCCGAGCCGCGATCGCCCTTTCCGCGCGCCACCACCTGAATGCCCAACGCGACCATCGGTCGCCGGTCGGCGACCAGCCGCCCCTCGCTGGTGGCGATCCAAACCTCTTGCAGTTCCTCGCTGACGTGCGCGTTGACCGCGCTCACGCGCGGGTCGAAGGCGCGTGCCGCAACGTCCGCGCGCGCGAGCAAATCGGCGCAGACCGCGGCGTCGACGGCTTCGTCGCCGCCCGCATACCGCGCCACCACCGGTTCGACGCGCAGCACGGCCGGCGTTGCGCGCGTGCTCGTACTTCGCGCGATCAGGGCCGCCGCATCGGCGGCACGCAGGAGCGCCTCGGGTTCCAGATCGTCGGAGTAGGCATAGCCCGCCGACTCGCCGACGAGCACGCGAACTCCAACCCCGATCGTTCGCGTGGTCGAGGCCTCGTGGATGACGCCGTCTTGCAGGCGATAGGCGCTCACCCGACGGCGCTCGCAGAAGACGTCGGCAAAGGTACCGCCGTGGCGCAGCGCGCGCGCGATCACGCGCGCCAGGATCGACTCGTCGAGCATGTGTGCCGCGCTTGAGTTCCCGTACGGCGCCGCCACTCCTCGGAGCGCCGGTCTAAAACTCAACCAGCCGATCGATCGCGTGGACGATCGCAGTGTCGGGGTCGCCCGGTGAACCGTTGATCAGGAATGCGAAGACGACCCGGCCGTGGTGGTAGGTGTCGACGTAGCCGGCGAGCGACGAAACGCCGTCGATATGACCGGTTTTGGCACGCACGCGTCCGAGCGCCGTCGTGAAATCATAGTAGACCAGCGTCCCTTGGCGACCGCCGGCCGGCAGCAACCGTCGCAGTTCGGCGCCGCCGCCGCGGCGTTCCGAGTAGCTCAAGATTTCGGCCAGCGTAATCGCCGCGACGCGATTGCCGCGCGAGAGTCCGCTGCCGTCGAGCAGCCGGATATGCGGGGTCGCGATTCCGGCGTGCGCGAGAAACGCGCGCTCGGCGCGAATGCCGCCCGCATCGGTTGCGCCGTAGCCGGTCGCGGCACCGACCGCGCGCAGGAGCTGTTCGGCGTAGTGATTGTCCGAGACGACCAGCATGTGATGTTCGAGCATCCGCAAGGGCTTGGAGCGATGCTCCCAGAGCACCACGGTCGCAAGCGGTGCCGCTTCGACGCTGGGCGGCGCGCCGGTCGTAATGGAGCGGCGGCGCAGCATGTGCTGCAGAACCGCGCCGACGTAGCGCGGCATGCCGTGCACCGGAACCCAGAACTTCTCCGTGACCCCAGGCGGAATGTTTCCTTCCAGCGTGAAGGCGTTGGGAAGTTCGTCGGCGGCAATGATCACGTCGTCGCCGCCACCGGTCTGGATCGACCCGCTGGTCGTGACGGCACGACTCGACGGACGGATACGAACCCGCGCCGTTTCTCCGGCCAGCCGCCCGGTGACGTCGAACTCGACGGTATCCTCGTCGATCGAGACCGCGCTGATCGGCGACTGAAAGTCCTCGTTCGCGTCGGCCGGGTTCCAGTGCGGATTGATCTCCTCGCCCTGCATCGCGCTGGCGTCGACTGCGACGCCGCCGCTCACGCGCCGCAATCCCGCAGCCGCGAGCGCTTCGACCCCGCGTTTCAGATCGCGCGCGCGAAACGACGGATCGCCCGATCCGACGAACCAGAGATTGCCGCGCAGCGTGCCGTCGGCACCGATCGGCGCAAGCCCGGCAAGCAGCGTTGGGAATCGATACTCCGGCCCGAGGTCGTGCAGCGCGCTCGAGGCGACGATCAGCTTCTGGGTAGAGGCCGGCGCCGCACTCTGCGAGGCGTGATTGCGATAGATCGGCCGCCCGGCCGCATCGAGAACGATGAGGCTCCAGCCCTGGGCTCCGTCGATGGCCGGAGCGAGCGCACCGCCGAGCGCGGCGTGGAGCCGCCGCAGTTGGGTCGGCGTCCACGGCGGCGGTGCCGGGGTCACGGTCGGCTGCGGCGCCGGCACCCCACGTGCGGCCGCCGTCGCGGCCGGCGATGGAACGGCACGCGCCGGGGTTGCGGAAGGCGACGGCAGCGTAGCGACGGGAACCGCGCGAACGGAGCCGCGCGGGCGTGCCAGCAGCCAGAGCACGCCGACCGCAACGACCAGCAGCACTCCGACCGCAGCGATGCGGCGTCTAAGTCCGCGCGAGCGCCTCGAGTTTTTCCTGGAGCTTCTTCTGTTCTTCACGCAGTTCGTCGATCGCGTCGCGCATGGCGCTCACCTGGGCTGGGACCTTCGCGGCTTCACGGATGCGGTGCGCCGCCTCGCTCGCGTCGCGGCGGGCGCGCCCGTCGACCGCCGTCTCGCTCAGGCGATCGAGCGCCGCGAGCAGCCGCGCGTCGCCCAGCGCTTCGGCCGCAGCGATGGCCGCCATCTGCACCATGTACAGCGGATCGTCGAGCAGTGCGGCGAGCGCGTCGACCGCCGCGGTGCGCGCGCGCTCGACGGTCGCTCCCACGCGCCCGATCGCCGTCGCCGCCGCGCGCCGCAGGCCCTCGCCGCGCTCGGGACGCGCCGCTTCGACCAGGTGCGCCAGCGCGCGCTCGTCGTGAAGCTCGCCCAAGCCGCGCGCGGCGCCGCTCTCGACGGTCTCGTTCCAGGTGGTACTGCCGAGCGCGGCGGTGAGAACGGCGAACGCATGCGGGTCGCGCGTCTTTCCGAGCGACGCGAGTGCCTCCGCGCGCACGAAATACGATGCATCGCCCTCGGCTGCGACCGTCAGCACACCGACCGTCGCCGCATCGCGAAAGTTCCCGAGTCCGGCAGCGGCGGCGCGGCGTACCTTTGGATGCGCGTGCGCGATGGCGTCGCGCAGCCACTGCGCCGCCCAGCCAGCCCGCGTCGCACCCAACGCCGCCGCGATCTCGGCGAGCACGCCCCAAAACGGTTCGTCGGCCAGCGCCTTACGGAGTGCCGCACGAGCCGGTGCCGAGGCGTCGTGCGCGAGTTCGCGCGCCGCGCGAATGCGCGCCACGATATCCGGATCGCCCGCGAGAACTGCCGCCGCCTGCGCCGGCCCGAGTTTGTACGTCACGCTCGCCAAAAGCGACGCCCCGGGATCGAAGCGCACGAGCGCCGGTTCGGCCTCGAGCGGTAGCGTAAACGTTTCGTGCGCCCGTTCGATCTGAAGCCGCACGCGCCGTTCGCCCGCCAGCGCAGCCGCCCCGGTGTCGCGGACGACTGCTCCCGGAGCGACGGCCAGGATACCGACGTCGACGCCGAAGCGGTAGGCCGGGCGGTCGTCGCTCACGCTCTGCTTCTGATCGATCGCGATGGTCGCGGTTTTGGCCGCGGCATCCCAGCGGAAAGCGACCTCCACCTCCGGATGCCCGCCGCGAAAGACCCACTGCGCGAAGAACGCCCGCAGATTGCGCCCCGTCGCTTCTTCGATCGCGCGGATCAAATCGATCGTCTCGACGTTGCGCCGCTCGTGCTGCGCGACGTAGTGGCGCATCGCACGCCAGAACCGCGCCTCGCCGAGCTCGCCGCGCAGCATGTGGAGCACGGATGCGCCCTTCTCGTAGAGATGCCGATCGAAAATCTCAATCGGATCCCGGTAGCGGTTGCAGACGATCGCGCGCCGATAGCGCTCGGCATCCTCGTCGAGATAGCGCGCGACGGCGCCGAAAATGTCGTAGAGATACTCGTCGTAACCCAGGTCCGCCTCGCGCCACACCGCTTCGAAGAAGGTCGCGAAACCCTCGTTCAGCCACGCCTCGGACCAATCCCGGCAGGTGAGCAGATCGCCGAACCATTGATGCGCGAGTTCGTGCGCGACGAGAAAGTCGCTGGAGAAATCCAGATGCGCGGTTTCGTCGTGAAGGGTGCGATCGGTTTGCGTGGTCGCACCGGTATTCTCCATCCCGCCGAAGATGAAGTCGCTGACGGCGATCTGCGAATAACGTGCGAACGGATACGCGCGCCCGGTGCGCGCTTCGAAACATTCGATCATCCGGGGAGTGTTGCCGAAAGCGCGCGCGCCATCGGCCTCGCGCCCGGGGAGCACGTAGTAGGCGACCGGCGTGCCGGCGCTACCCGCCACGCCCTGGCTCACTTCCACGAATGGGCCGACGACGAGGGTCATCAAGTACGTGCTGTGCGCGATGTCCTGGCGGTACGCAAAGGTCGTCCAACCGTCGCGATCGACACGCTCTTCCAAAACGCCGTTGCCCAACGCGAACAGGCCGCTTTTCACGGTGATGCGCGTGGAGGTCGTCTGCTTGTACGACGGATGGTCGAGACAGGGAAACCAGTACCGCGCATTCACGTCTTGGCTCTGCGTCCAAGCGTGCGCGATCTTCTGCGGCTGCGCGGCTGACGGTTTGATGAAGTAGAGCCCTTGCCGCGGCTTCTCGACGCGGTAGGCGATGCACACTGCCGCCGGTGCGCCGGCCGGCACCGGCGGAGCGAACGCGATCGCTAAGCGGCCGTCCCGATGCGTGGAATCAAGTGGCTGCCCGTCACGTTCGACGCGCTCCACCACCATGTCAACCGCATCGAGTTCGAGACGTTCGAGCGGCTGATCGAGCACGCGCAACGCGATCGTACAGGTTCCTTCGAGCGACTCGCCTTCGAGATCGACGCGTACGTCGAGGCCAATGTGCTCGACGTCAACCACTCGATCGGGGGCGTAGTGATCGCTGGCGCCGGGCAATGGAAACGCACGGCGCTCGCTGGCATCGTCACGAAGGCTCATCAGAGGCGCTGGTTTCGCCCGTCAGCCTCGGTCGCCCCTCCGGTGACGTCGACGATCGCGCCGGTCATGAAGTCGCGCTCGCGCGCGATGAGAAAGCGCACCGCGTCGGCGATATCCTCGAAGCTTCCCGGACGCCCGCACGGCGCGCGACCGACCGTCGCGCGCGCGGCGTCGCGATCGAGCGACTTTTCTCGGATGTCGCCCGGAACGACCACGTTGACGGTAACTCCGCTGCGGGCCTCTTCGAGCGCGAGGGTCCGCGCGAACGCAATGAGCGCGCTCTTGGCTGCTTGATAGAACGACAAGCCGCGAAACGGTTGGGTGACGGCGGCTCCCAGCGCGCCAAAGACTACGATGCGGCCGAAGCCCGCGCGTCGCATGGCCGGTAAGACGGCGGCAGTCGCGAGAATCGTGCTGCGCACATTGCCGTCGAACATGGCCGTGTAGTCCGCCACGTCCAGCCGAGCGAAGCGCTTGACGACGAACGGGCCAACCGCGTGCACCAGCGTATCGAACGGACCGTCACGTGCGATCAGGTCGTCCAACTCCCTCGCGATCGCCATCGGCTCGGCAAGAAAGTCGATCTGCGCGGCCGACGCCGAGCATCCGGTCGCGCGGATCGCTGCGAGCGTCGCGTCGGGCGAATGCGTATGAAAGGTTATGGCAACGTGGGCGAAGCCGTCGGTTGCGAGCAAGGGCGCAATCCCCGCGGCAAGACCCCCGGCGGCCCCGGTAACGAGCACTCGGCGCGACATGCAGTGCGTTTCCGCATCGACGCGCAGAACTCCGTTCGAGCGCTAATACGAGGTCGTAAACGACCAGTTGAGATCGAAGGGAACTCCGCCGATCGTGCGTCCCGCTACCCGAACGTGATGCTGCATGGGCTGCAGCGCGTACGGCAACACCACGGCATAGCTACGGGGATTCTGCTCTCGAACGAACTGGGTTGCCGCCTGGCCGTCGACCCAAAGCGTGAGAAGTCCGGGACGTGTCGGTCGGTTGAGCGTGAACGCGATCTGCGGTTGGGCCGCCGTGCTGGCGTTCGCCGCCGGGACGGTGCTGACGAAGAACACCGTTGCAGGAGCCGCAGCCGTATTCGTACTGCCGTTGATAGTCACTGCGTTCGTCGCCGAATTCCAGTTCACGCTAGCTCCGAGTGCGGTCGCAATGAAGCGCAACGGCACCAGCGTGCGCGACCCCTCGACGTACGGAGCGACGTCGAGCAGTTGCGACTGACCGTCGACGGTCGCCTGCGTCGACCCAACGTGTAACGCGATCGTGCGCCCGCCCCCGGTGGCGTTGATGGTGCCGTTGTCGTACACCACCGTCGCACCCAAGCGTTCGAACACGCTGCGCAGCGGTACGAAGACGCGGCCGCCGCGCACTTCCGGCGGTTGATCGAACGACATCGGCTGACCGTTCACGTAGACCGTGACCGGGAGCGCAGCCGCGCCCGCGCTGGGCGCCACGAGCGCGCTCGCGCCGGCCAGCACGGCGAGTAGCGCAAACGAACGTCGGTTCATGTCTAAAGATTACCCGCTTGGAAGCGAGCTTAAACCGGCGCGGCGATCGGCTCCATTTCGGCCTCACGCGCGCGCCGGTCGGCGCGCCGCTCGAGCCAGCCGATCCAGGTGTTGTAGATCATCGGCACCAGGAAGAGCGTCAATATCAGCGAGCTGATCAGACCGCCGATGATCACCGTTCCCATCGCTTGGCGCCATTCACCGCCCTCGGCAAACCCCAGCGAGAGCGGCAGC
>DAIDGS010000156.1 GCA_027459845.1 Vulcanimicrobiota bacterium
AACCTCGGCTCGCTGGGCGTGCTGCGCCGGTGCGGCTTTCGCGGCGACGGCCTTACCGCGCACGGTGCGACGGTCAACGGGCGCTCGGTCGACGTAGCGGCGTTTTCACTCGCGCGCGAGCGCTGGGAGGACCTCACCCATCGTCGCTCGGCCATCGGATCGTGAGGCCGGCCTCGGGATAGCCGGCGTAGCGCCCGGCCAGCGTGGCGTTGACGTGCGCCAATAGCGGCTCGCGTACGACTGCGACCGCGATGCGCGCGGCTACGGCGTCGAGCGCGACCCACTCTACCGCGGCGACGTGGTCGCCCCGCCCCGGAATCCGCAGCGTGCCGCTGACCTCGAGCGCGAACGTGACGTTGAGCACGTGCATGCCACCGGCGGCATCGACGCTCTCGCTGACGTAGAGCAGCGCGCCGACCTCGGCCCGCAAGCCGGTCTCCTCGCGCACCTCGCGCGCCAGCGTCTGCGCCAGCAGTTCGCCCGGGCGTTGGCGCCCGCCCGGCAGACCCCACAGCGGCGCGGGGTGATTGGCGTAGCGCGAGGCCACCAACAGCAGCCGGTCGCCGCGCCGCGCCACGCCACTCGCGAGCACGATGCGCTCCATCGCGTTAGCGCTCGGCGCCCGCGTAGATCGCACGCAGAGCCGCGATCGGTGCGGGACCGCGAGACCGAGCGGCGCTGGCGTACGCCTCGGCCGCCGCCGCGCGCCAGCGCTGCGGGGCGTGCAGCGCGACGATCGCATCGGCCAGCGCCGCCACGTCGTCGCGCGCCACCGCGATCCCGCCGCGATCGATCCAGTCCGCGATCCCGCCGACGCGAAAGGCCACCACCGGCCGTCCGCGCGCAAACGCTTCGATGCCGATCAAGCCGTACGGTTCCGACCAGCGCGACGGCACGGCGACGAGGCTGCACGCATCGATCGCCGCCCGCAGCGCGTCGGCGGGGAGCTTGCCGAGCGGACGTAGTGCCACGCCGAGCGCGCGCGCTTGCGCGCGTGCTTCAGCAAGATCGGGCCCCTCGCCGGCGACGTCGAGCCGGGGGCGCTGCGCCGGTGCGATGCGCGCCAACGCCGCGATCAGCGCGCGCAAGCCTTTCGAGGGCATGATGCGCCCCGCGAAGAGCACCGCGTCGGCCGTCGGGCGTCCGGACGGCGGATCGGCAAAGGCGGCGTCGTCCAGCGGCGGCACCATCACATGGATCCGTTCCGGCGCGCTGCCGTGCGCGCGCGCGAGGTGCGCCATCGCCTGCGAGAGTGCGACGACGGCGTCGGCTGCGGCGACCTGGCGCGCCACCGCGCGGCGTCGCGCGATCAGGCCCAGCGTGCGCGGACGCGGGCCGTACGCGCAACCGTGGACGAGTCCGTGAAAGGCGCAGGTCGTGCGCCCCATCGTAACCGTGCAGATTCCCGCGCCTTGCGGGTAGAGGCGATCGCCGTTCGGGCAGAACGGGCGATGGTCGTGCAGGTGGTAGACGACCCGCGGCGCGCGCCGTGCGGCGGCGAGCACGGCGGCATCGAGCACGTTGTGAACGGCGACGACCTCGGGTTCGAACGCCGCCAGCGTTGCGGCGACCTGTGCGCCGGCCCGGTCATCCGGCGCGTCGTGCTCGTCGCTCCACTCCACCGCCTCGGCCGGAACGCCGTAGGCGTCGGCCTGTGCGACGCTGCGCGCGATCACGCGCACGGCATCGCCGCGCGCGTGCAACGCCGGCAGCAGCGTGCGCAAGTAGCTCTCGGTCCCGCCTTCGGCGTCGACGCGCTCGCACAGCACCAGAACCTTCATCGCGCGACCGCGCGAAAGAGTTCGAAATGCGCGCGTGCGCTGGCGTCCCAGTCGAACTGGGCGGCGCGCGCCAACCCGGCCTGCCGCAAGCGTTCGCGCAGCGCGGCATCGCCGGCGATTTCGCGCAGTGCCGTGCGCCACGCCGAACCGTCCTCGGCGTCGACGTAGCGCGCCGCGTCGCCGCCGACTTCCGGCAGGCAACTCATGCGCGCCGCCAGCACCGGCGTTCCGCAGGCCATCGCTTCGAGCATCGGCATGCCGAAGGTCTCGTGCAGCGAGGGCAGCGTCAGTGCCAGCGCACCGCGATAGAGGTCCCGCAGCGGCTGGGCCGCGCCGATCTCCAAGTCGTCGCCGAGATTCCCCGCTGCGATCACGCCGGCAAGCGTCGGGACGTTGCGCCCTGCCACCACCAGCGGTGGGCCGTCGCCGCGCGGCCAGGCGGCGGCGTGCGCGCGGTGGAGCGCGGCGAAGTTCTTGCGCGGTTCGCTCTGCGGATCGCCGACGAAGAGAAAGTATTCGCCGGCCCCCAGGCCGGCCGGCAACGCCTGCGGCGTGCCCGGTGAAAAGCTGCGTTCGACGCCGTGGTGGATGACCACGATGCGCTCGGGAGCGATGCCCAAGACCGCTTCGAGTTCGCGTCGTCCGAACTCGGAGACGGCGATCACGCGCGTGGCCGAGCGCGCCGAGCGCAGAAACGGGGCTCGGTCGCGCGCGCCGCGGCGCGGATCGTCGGCCGGAAAGCGAAACGGCACCGCGTCGTGAATGGTCGCGACGCTCGGCGCGCGCGTCGCGACGAAGGTTCCGTTGGCGGGATGCCAGACGACCTCCGCGCCACCGGCGCGCGCCGCAACGCGAAAGTTGTCGGCGCCGAGGGCGCGTTGGTAGGCCGACCGCATGCGCTGCGGAAAGAGCCCGGGCGCGAGCAACGTCAGGGTCAGGTCGTCGCGTTGGATCAACCGTCGCAGCACCGCGCGTGCGTAGCGCCCGATGCCGCGGGTGTCCTCCGCGACGACGCGAGCATCCACCGCCAAGCGCAACGCCATCTGCCCGCGCTATTCCGGCGCAACGGTCGCACCCCTGCCCGGCGCTGCGTTCGCGTGCTATGATGACGCGCATGTCCACCGAACGTGCGCGGGTTGCCGCGCATCTGATTTTGGGCCCGCGCGAAGAGCCGTTCCTGGCGGCCTTGCTGGAGTCGCTCGCGCCGGTTGCGGACTGCGCGATCGTCAACGACAACGCCGGCGACCCGTCGCCGCACGCTGCGATTTTGGAAGACAGCGCGTTTGCGCGCCGCGGTGCGCTGCACCTCGACCGCGCGCCGTTCACCGGCTTTGCGGCCGCGCGCAATCGCTGCTTGGTGCTGCACGCGGCGCTCGATGCCGGTGCGTGGGTTGCGTTCGTCGATGCCGATGAAGTGCACGGTCCGGCCGCGGTACGGATCGCCGCGAATCTCGCGCGCGTGCCGCGCGCGATCGACTGCGTCGACGGCTACACCTGGCATTTCTTTGCGTCGTTCGACTACTATACGTCGATCGAGCGGCGCATGGCGTTCTTCCGCTTTCGCCCCGATCTGCGTTGGGAGGGCGACGTACACGAACGCTTGATCGGCACCGGCGGGCGCATCGCACTGCCGTACGTCTACGGGCACTACGGACATACGCTCGAACCGCGTCGCCACGCCGAGAAGGGCCGCCACTATTCGTCGCTTGGCGCGCCCGGCGCCGTGCTGCGCGCCGATCAACTCGACGATTTCGACGTGGCGGCATACTTTGCGCCGGAGTATCCGCGGTTGCTGCGCTTTCGCGGCCGTCACCCGGTCTGCGCCCGCGCGACGATCGCAGCGCTGCGTCCGCGGCTCGCGGCCGTGCACGCACTCACCGAGCAAATGGTGCGCGCGCAGCCGACGAGCGTCAAGCTGCGCAATCGCGTGCGCGCCGCCAACTACGCCCTGCGCTGGCGCGGCCGGGCGCTCGATCCGCGCGCGTTGGCGCTGCTGCGCGGCGGCGCCGAACCCGCCGGCTCGAACCACATCTTAACCGAGCCCGCGCCCTGAGAGCGGGACATCCGCCGGCGTCATCGCGTAGAAGGAAACAGATGCCTCGATTCGGTCTCTGCGTGCGCGCCGGCCGGCTGGCGCTGGTCGCGCTGGCCCTGCTGCCGATCGCCTGCGCGCACGCGGGCGCGCTGCCGGGCGCGCTCGCGCCGGGCGCTGGGGTGAGCCGCGCGCCGGCGGTCGGGCGCGATCTTGGGCCGCGGGCAGCCACGGCACCGGTGCGCGTGAGCGTGGCGCTCGCGTGGCGCCACCCGCGCCGTCTGGCCGCGCTGCTGCGGGCGATCGCCGACCCGCGCTCGGGCGAGTACCGCCGCTTTCTCACGCCCGCGCAGTTCGTTGCACGGTTCGCGCCGCGCGCGCGCGCGCAAGCCCGGGTGCTGGCGGTGCTGCGTGCCGCCGGACTGCACGTCGAGCGCACCTACCCGGATCGTTCGCTGATCGACGCGCGCGCGTCGAGCCGCCGAGTCGCGCGGCTCTTTCACACCCGCATCGACGACTTCGCGCAGCCCGGCTACACCACGCGCTACGCGGCCGTTGGCCGGATCGTGGTGCCGCGCGCGCTGGCCGGCATCGTGCGCGCCGTCGCGATCGACGATCGCATCTATGCCGTCGCGAGCGTGCGCGCGCCGCGCAACCACGTGCAGAATCCGGGCTTCGAAGGCGGCATGGCCGGCTGGAAGTGGTGCGGCAGCGCGCCGGTCGCGATCGTGCGCCTCCATCCGCACGGCGGCAAGTTCGACGCGCGCACCGGCTCGCGCGGGAGCGCGCAGGTGACCGGCTGGTCGGCGATCTGTCAGCGCGTCCGCATTCCGCCGGCGGCGCGCTTGCGCGCGTGGCTGTGGGACGTCACCAACCAGCGCCGTATGACCGACGGCTTTCAAGCGGTTGGCCTGATGAGCCGGCCCGGAAAGATCGTTGCCCTGCTCTACAAGGGCATCGTCAACCGCCGTGCGTGGCGGCTTGCGCGTTTCGATTTGGCGCGCTTTGCCGGTCGCGATCTCTATCTGTTCTTCGGCGTCTACGGTCGCGGCAAGCCGCACCTCTATGCAACGCAGTTCGTCGACGACGTGACGCTGACCGGTGCGACGCCGTCGCCGAGCCCATCGCCCAGTCCGACGCCGACCGCGGCACCCAGCGGGTCGCCGACGGCGTCGCCGAGCAGCAGTCCGACCGGCAGTCCGACCGCGACGCCGACCGCCACGCCGACGCCGGTCGGGCCCGGGAGCGGCGTGCCGCTGGCCGGCCCCACCTTCGGCCCCAACGGCGGCTGGGCGGCACGCGGCGTCGCCGACGGACTCGATCTGCCGGTGCAACACGGCTACGACGGGCGCGGCACCACCGTCGGCGTGCTCACCTTCTCGGCACCGAGCGCGGCCGACTTGGCGGCGGCGCTCGCCTACAACGGCATCACGCGAAGCGGAACGTTCGCGCAGGTTCACGTCGCCGGCGGCCCCGGCAGCGGCGATCCGACCGAAGCGACGCTCGACGTCGAAACGGTCGAGTCGCTGGCGCCCGGTGCCGACGTGATCGCCTACGAGTTGCCGAACCTCGACAATCAGTCGATCGTCGACGGCTTTGCCGCGATCGTCAACGCGGCTAAGGCCGCCGTAGCGATCGTACCGTTCGGTGAGTGCGACGCCACCGATACCGGTGGCCTCGACGCCGAAACCGAGGCCTACGCGCAGGAGGCCGCGGCCATTGGCATGACCTTTGTGGCCGCCGCCGGCGACGACGGCTCGGCCTGTTACGACGGCAGCAACACCGCGACGATCGGTCCGTTCGCCCCGGCCAGCGATCCCGACGTCACGGCCGCCGGCGGCAGCGACTCCGAGCCGAGCGGCGCGCTCGCGAACCCGGCGGTGTGGAACTCGAGCACCGGCAGCAGCGGCGTCGGTGCCGGCGGCGGCGGTATTTCGGCCTACTGGGCGCTGCCGGCCTATCAAACCGGTGTCGCCGGTTCGCCTGCATCGCTGCAGTTCCGCAACGTTCCCGACCTCGCGCTGCCGGCGGTCGATGCCGACACCTTCGTCGGCGGGACCAGCGAGAATCTCTCCGGTACGTCGTGGTCGGCGTCGATACTCGGCGCGCTCTTCGCGCAGGCGGTCGAGATCTGCGGCAAGCTCGGGAGTGTCAACGCCGCGGTCTACCCCGCCGCCGCGCAGTCCGGCGTGCTCACCGACGTGACGCAGGGAACCAACGCACTCTCGGGTCGCAGCGGCTACGCCGCCGCGGTCGGTTACGACGACGCCAGCGGACTCGGGATTCCGCGCGGGATGCCGTTCGCCGCCGCGCTGTGCGGGCGCACGACCGGACTGCTGCGCCGCCGCTGACGCGGCGTTATTCGGCGGCCATCGCCAACTCGGCCGGCGGCGGCGCGCCGCGCGTGCGCTGCATCAAAAAGAGCAACGGCGCCGAAAGCACGAAGACGATCGCGGTGAATCGGAAGAGGTAGTCGTACGAAATCATCGCCGACTGCTGCGCCACCATCTGCGTGAGCGCGCCGATCGAATAGCCGTGCGTCTTGGTGACGCCGCCGGCCAGCACGTTCCACGCGATCGCCATCTCGCGCGTCTGCAGCGTCGTCAAAATGGCGATCCCGAAACTGCCGCCGAGATTGCGCAGCAGGGTGTACAGGCCGGTCGCACCGGCCATCTCGCCGATCGGAATGCTGCCCAGCGAAATCGTCGAGAGCGGAACGAATAGGAACCCGAGCGCAAAGCCTTGGAGCACGCGCGGCCAAAAGACGTCCCAGTAGCCGGCTTGGACGTTGAGGTCGCCGAGCATCCAGGTCGATATCGCGAAGATCGCCATCCCGATCGCAATCCAAATGCGCCCGTCGATGCGGTTGAGCATTCGTCCGACCAGCAGCATCGAAACGGCGGTTGCGAGCGCGCCCGGCATCAGCGCGAGACCGGTATCGAATGCGGTAAAACCCAGCATTTGCTGGAAGAACAGCGGCAAGATCAGCGCGGTTCCGAACAGCCCGAATCCCATGATGATGCCCAACGTCGTGCCGACCGTGAACGAGCGGTGCTTGAAGACGCGCAGATCGACGATCGGGTGGCGGTCGCGCAGTGCCTTGGTCACGAACAACGTCAAGCTCACGACCGCGACGGTGGTGAGGATCACGATCGTCGAGGACGAGAACCAGTCGTCGCGCTGACCGCGCGCCAGTACGTACTGCAACGAGGCCAGCCCGGCGGTCAGCAGCCCCAGTCCGATCCAGTCGAAACTGCCCTCGTGCGCCTTGATGTACTTCGGGTTGGGGATGAAGGCGATCGTCATCAACAGCGCCACGATCCCGATCGGTACGTTGATGAAGAAGATCAGCGGCCAACTCGCGTTGTCGATGATCCACCCGCCCAGCGCCGGACCGATCGCTGGCCCGACCATCGCCCCCATGCCGAAGATCGCCATCGCCGCGCCGCGCTTCTCGTGCGGGAACGTTTCGAACAGGATCGCCTGCGCGGTCGGCTGCAGCGCACCGCCGCCCAGCCCCTGAATCACGCGGTAGAGGATCAAAACGTCGATCGAGTGCGCGGTGCCGCACATAAAGGATGCCACCGTGAACAGCGCCAGCGACGCACCGTAGAACAGCTTGCGTCCGAGCAGCGCGGTCAGCCAGCCGTTGAGCGGCATGACGCAGACGTTGGCCAGAATGTAGCCGGTTGCGACCCACGAGACCTCGTCGATCGAGGCGCCGAGGTTGCCCCCGATCGTGTCCAGCGCGACGTTCACGATGGTCGTGTCGATAATCGCCATGATCAGCCCGAGCATCACCGTAATGGTGATCAGGGCGATCGGTCCCTCGGCCTGATGCGGGCGCGGCGCAGTCATTCGAAAGTCGTTAACCGGCTAAGCATCTCGCCGGTTGCAGGCTGCGGACAGTGGGTGCGGCACCGCGCCTAGGGCTTGGCCGCGGTCGTGCCGGCCGGCGACGGCTTCGCCGGCGCGCGCAGCTTTTCGACGATCGGAAGCACCCAGAGCGCGGCGCGGGCGAGCGCCGGAATGACCCGTGGCCGCAGCAGGCGCGGGTCGAAGTCGCGCATGTAGCGGTCGTTCTCTCGCAGGCATGCGGTGATGAAGCGCTCTGCAGTGAGTCCGTCGAGCACGTCGGCGAAGAGGTTGAGTTCGGCACCGGTACTGGGCGCCGCGTTGGGGGCGCCGCCGAACTGCGCGCCCATGCCGGCGCGCCGCGCGATCGCCCCGCCGTAGCCGAGCAGCACCGCGGGTGCCTGCAGAGCCGGATACGCGTATCCGCGTCGCGCGCGATCCCACGCGATCCAGTTGACGAAGAAGACGATGTGGCGCGCCTCTTCGACCAAAACCCGCGTAAAGATCGAGGTCAACGCGGTCGGCAGGATCTGCGCGTCGCAGGCCAGCTTGAAGATGCCGAAGCCCGCGAACGAGTCGACGCACTCGTTGTACCCGAAGTCGATGAATGCGCGCCGCGTCGGGTTCTCCGGCTGCGGCGTGACGGTTGCATCGAGCCCGTAGCGCTCCACCAGATGCGCGAGCAACCGCCCGTGGCGATCCTCCTCGTAGCCTTGGAGTTCGAGCGCTTGACGCACCAGGGCGTCGGGTTCGCTCTTCGCAAAACCCGCCAGCATGCGGCCGGCGCTGGCCTCGGTGTCGAGCGCCATCGCCCAAATCGGAATCGCCCGCAGGCGCGCCAGCGCCAGATCGTCGAGTTGCGGCCAGGGTAGTTCGGCCGGCTCGAAGGGAAGAAACGAGTCGACGAAGGTGCGGCAAAAGAGTTCTTTGTGTTCGTCCGATCCGATGCGCATGGCGTAGGAGCATTGACACCTCCACGGAGAATTTCCCGCCGATGACGGCACTTCCGCAATCGTTCCCGCTCGACGCCTATCGGCGCCGGGTCGCCGAGTACGTGGGCGGGCTGTCGCTGCCGTACACGTCGCTGGCCGGCAGCATCATCGCGTCGCGGCTGCGCGCCGCGCCGGCGCGCGACGATTCGGCGCTGGTCGTGTGGGCGTGCGCCGCGGTTGGCGGCGATCCCGACGACGCTGCCGGTGCTGCCGCGGCGGTGGCACTCTTCGGGCACGCCGCCGCGTTGCGGGCGGAGGTGCTGCGCGGCGCGCTCCCCGAGGGTCTCGGTCAAGGCATCAACGCCCACGACGCGCTCAACGCGGTGGCCTATCGCGTCCTGCTCGCCGGCACCGCGCCGCTGGCACGCCGGCTGGACGCGAGTCGCGCGATCGTCGCCGCCTACATCGCGTCGATCGAGCGCGCCGACGACGCACTCGTCTGGGGCGGTATCGAGGCCGGTGCGCTGCTCGGCGGTGCGTCGCCGGCCCTGGCGCGCCGACTGCGCGCGGCCGGGCGGTGGTTGGCCGCCGTCGGTGGTCCGCCTGCGGCGGCCTATGCCGAGCGCGCGGTGCACGTCGTCGCCGCCAGCGGAATCGCGCACGCGCACGTCAGCGCCTTTGCGAGCGTTGCCGCCGACGCCGTTGCGCGTGCCTGAACGCGCGACCGGCGCGCGCAAGGCCGAGCACCTGCGCATCAACGTCGAGCGCGACGTGCGCTCCAAGGGCGTGACCAACGGATTCGAGGCCTATCGCCTGATCCACCGCGCGCTTCCGGAGATCGATCTCGACGCCGTCGATACCTGCACCACTTTTCTCGGGCGCACGCTGTCGGCGCCGTTTCTGATCTCGTGCATGACCGGCGGCACGCCGGCGGCGCGGCGCATCAATCGGCGCCTGGCGCGCGTCGCGCAGCAGGCCGGCTTTGCGATGGGGCTCGGATCGGCGCGCGCGCTGCTCGAGGATCCGGCCCACCTCGCCAGCTTCGACGTGCGCGCGCTCGCCCCCGACGTTCCGCTGCTCGCCAATCTCGGTGCGGTGCAGTTAAACTACGGCTATACCGCCGAACGCTGCGCGCGGCTGGTGGCGACGCTCGGCGCCGATGCATTGGTGTTGCATCTCAACCCGCTGCAGGAAGCGCTGCAGCCCGAGGGCGATACGCGCTTCGCCGGTCTGCTGACCGCGATCGGCGATCTGGTGCGCGCCCTACCGGTCCCGGTCGTCGTCAAGGAAGTCGGCTGGGGCATCGGCCCGCACGCCGTGCGCGCGCTGGCGGCCGCCGGGGTCGCCGCGATCGACGTTGCCGGCGCCGGCGGAACCTCGTGGAGCGAAGTCGAGCGCCACCGGATCGGCACGCCGTGGCGCGCGCGCGTCGCGGCCGCCTTCGCCGGCTGGGGCATCCCGACCGCGCGTGCGCTCGCCGATGCGCGTACGGCCGCCCCGCAGGCCGTGCTGATCGCCAGCGGCGGGATCGCGGGTGGCATCGATGCCGCCAAAGCGCTAGCGCTCGGTGCCGATCTGGTCGGCATCGCGGGACCGTTTCTGCGCGCGGCCGATGCCGGCAGCCGGCCCGCCGAAACGCTTGCGCGCGAGCTCGTCGCCGTTCTGCGGATCGCGATGTTCTGCTGCGGCGCACCCAACCTGCGCGCGCTGCGGGACTGCATCGAGCCGGCGTAGCGGAAGGTCGTCCCCACCGGCGGAGCAAAAGCCGCTTGCGCCATGCGGAAGGAACCCGCGGCGCTCGGTCACCAGGCGGCCGACGCCTATTGCCGCTTTCTGACCCGGCGCCACTACGAGAACTTCAGTGTCGCCTCACGCTTCGTCGACGCCGCGACGCGGCGCGATTTGACGCGCATCTACGCCTACTGCCGCACCACCGACGACCTCGGCGACGAGAGCCCGCCGGGAACGGCGCCGGCACGGCTGGCGCGCTGGCGCGACGCGGTGCTCGCGATGCTCGACGGTGCGCCGCCGGTCGATCCGGTGCTCGTCGTGCTGGCCGAGACGATCGCGCGCCGCGCCATTCCGGCGGCCCCGTTTCTCGACTTGATCGAGGCGAATCTGCGCGATCAACAGGTCAGC
The DNA here is from genome assembly GCA_027459845.1 of Vulcanimicrobiota bacterium. Taxonomy (GTDB): domain Bacteria; phylum Vulcanimicrobiota; class Vulcanimicrobiia; order Vulcanimicrobiales; family Vulcanimicrobiaceae; genus DAIDGS01. Next base: position 10,740 of record DAIDGS010000156.1, read on the forward strand.
GCTTACGCGACCTGGCCCGACCTCATCGGCTACTGCCGGCTCTCGGCCGCGCCGGTCGGACGCATGGTGCTGCGCGTCTTCGGCGTGGCCGATCCGCGTGCCGAGGCGCTCGCCGACGACGTGTGCATCGGCCTGCAACTCGCCAATCACGCGCAGGACGTCTCGCGCGACCGCATGCTCGGACGCACCTATCTGGTCGAAGCCGATCTGCGCGCCGGCGGAACCACCGGCGCGGTGCGGGCGATGGTCGAGCGCGCGCGCGCGTTGCTCGATTCGGGGCGCGAACTCGAGACCCGCGTACCGGCGCCGCTGCGCATGCAACTGGCGCTCTATCGCCTCGGTGGGCTCGCAATTTGCCGCGCCATTGCAGGAATGGATTACGCCACCGAGAGCCGCCGCCCGCACGTTGCCGGTACGGCGAAGCTGGCCGTGCTGCTGGCCGCCGCGCGTAGCGCCCTGGCGGCGAACCCGTCGTGATGCACCTTCCCCGCGCGCTGTTCGGCATGACGCCGAGCGATTCCGACCAGGCGCGCGCCGAGCGCTTCAACGCGGCGATGGCGCGGCGCGAAGCCAAGAACTTCTACTGGGGCTTCATTTCGCTCGGGCACGAACAGCGCATGGCGATCTATGCGCTCTATAACTTCGCGCGCCAGGTCGACGACGAAGCCGACGGCGGCGACGTGGCGAATCTTCCCGAGCGGCTGCAGCGCCATCGCGCGCGCATCGTGGCGGCCGGCAGCGGCCTCCCCAGCGACGATCCGATCGTGCAGGTTTTGGGCGAAGCGATCGCGCGCTTTTCAATTCCGGAGCGCGAGTTGCAGATGTTGGTCGACGGCGTCGAAATGGACTATTCGACGCCGCGCTACGCGACCTGGGAGGATCTGCGCGCCTACTGCAACCTGGTGGCCTCGGTGGTTGGCCGGATGTGCGTGCGCATCTTCGGCTACTCGAGCAACGCCGCGCTCGAACGCGCCGACGATCTCGGGCTCGCGCTGCAGCTCACCAACATCCTGCGCGACGTGCGCGAGGATGCCGGGCTGAACCGCGTCTATCTGCCGCAGGACGACCTCGCGCGCTTCGGGATTCCCGAAGCGACGCTCTTCGAGGGACGCCATGCCGAGGGTTGGCCGGCCTTCGTGGCGTTTCAGGCGGCCCGTGCCCGCGAGCTCTACCAAAGCGGTTATCAGGTGCTGCGCTACATTCCGCGCCGCCCGGCGGCCTGCGTCAACACCATGGCCGGGATCTACGCGAGCCTGTTGCGCAAGATCGAGCGCAATCCGTGGTTGCCGCTGCACGCGCGCGCGGCGCTGTCGCCGGGTGAGAAGCTGCGCGTGATGGTCAAGTCGTGGCTTTCGAGCGGATGAGCGATCGACCGCACGTCGCCGTGATCGGCGGCGGACTCGCCGGCATCGCCGCCGGCCGCGAACTCCAAGGGCTCGGCGCACGCGTCGAGCTCTTCGAACGCAGCCGGCTCTTGGGCGGACGCGCGACCTCGTTTGAGATCGACGGCATCGAGGTCGACAACGGGCAGCACGTCTTCTTGGGATGCTGCACCGAGTTTCTCGACCTCGCGCGTGCCGCCGGTTTCGCCGAGCACCTCTACCTGCAGCCGCGTTTCGAGGCACTCGTGCTGGAACGCGGCGGCGCCGTCGGATGGCTGCGCGCCGCGCCGCTGCCGGCACCGCTGCACTTGCTGGCGTCCTTTGCCGGATTCGCGCATCTTCCGGCCATGGCCAAGCTGCGCGTCGCGCGCGCGATCCTGGCGGCGGCAACCGAGCGTCCCGACGCGGCGACCACCTTCGAGGCGTGGCTGGTGTTGCATGGCCAAGACGCCGTGACGCGCCGCGCCTTTTGGGATCCGTTCTTCATTCCGGCGCTCAACGCGCCGTTCGATCGCGTCGCGGTCGGCGATGCGCTCTTCACGCTGCGCACGGCCTTCCTCGCCGATGCCGGTGGCGCGCGTTTCGGCTACGCGACGCGCCCGCTCGCGCACTTGGCCGCCGCCGCCGCCGCGCCGCTCGATGCCGTGCACCTGCAGTCGGCGGTGGTGTCGGTCGAACCCGACGCCGACGGCGTCGAGCTCGTCTTCGCGCAGGGCCGGCGGGCACGCTTCGACGCCCTCGCGATCGCCACGTCGCCGCGCGCCGCCGCCAAGTTGCTCGGCGACCCGGCACGTTACGGCGTCGCGCAGCTCGCGCAGTACGCGGCCTTTCCGATTCTCGACGTGCATCTGTGGCACGACGCCGGCCGGCTGCCATTCGATTTTGCCGCTACCATCGCGTCGCCGCTGCAGTGGATCTTTCAAAAGGCGCCCGGCTATCTGAGCTGCAGCTTTAGCGCGGCCGGCGATGCGATGAGCCGGGCGACCGCCGACCTCGAAGCCTTTGCGTGGTCCGAAGTGCAGGCCTACGTTCCAGCGCTGCGCTCGGCCGCGCGCGTGCGCAGCGCCGTGACGCGCAATCCCGAAGCGACCTGGTTGCCGGCGATCGGCGCGGCGCGCACCGCGCAACAAACCGCGCTGCCGCACCTGGCGATGGCCGGATCGTGGACGCAGACCGGGTGGCCCGACACGATGGAGTCGGCGGTGCGCGCCGGGCGTGCGGCAGCGCGTTATCTGTCGAATGCGCGGCGAGACGCCCGTGGCTGATCCCCACGACGCGCTCGACCGCGCGGTCGCGTGGTTGCTGGCCCAGCAAGATCCGGCCGGCTGGTGGAGCGGCGAACTCGAGACCAACGTCACCATGACCGCCGAGCAGGTCTTGCTCTATCGCTTTCTCGGTCTCGACCTCGAGTCGATCCGAGCCGGCGCGCGGCACCACATCCTTCACGAGCAGCGCGCCGACGGATCGTGGGCGCTCTTCTACGACGGTCCGGCCGACTTGAGCACCACGATCGAAGCCTACGTCGCACTCAAGGTACTCGGGCTCGCGCCCGAATCCGACCCGATGCGCCGGGCGCTCGCCGTGATCCATCGTTTGGGCGGAGTTACCTCGGCGCGCGTCTTCACCAAGATTTGGCTGGCGCTCTTCGGACTCTATCCGTGGGACGGCGTGCCGTCGTTACCGCCCGAGCTGGTCTACTTTCCGCTCTGGATGCCGTTCAATCTCTACGATTTTGCGTGCTGGGCGCGCGGTACCGTAGCGCCGCTCACGATCGTCGTCTCGCAGCGACCGGTGCGCGAGCTTGGCGTGCGCGTCGACGAGATCGTGGTGCCCGGCACCGAGCCCGAGCGTCATCGCGTGCGCGGGAAGGGCTGGCTGATGCTGATCGAGCGCGCGCAGAAACTCTACGAGCGCCTGCCGTGGCAGCCGCTGCGCGCGCGCGCGCAGCGCAAGGTGGCGCAGTGGATCGTCGAGCGCCAGGAGTTCGACGGCAGTTGGGGCGGGATTCAGCCGCCCTGGGTCTATTCGCTGATCGCCCTCGCGCTGCAGGGGTATCCGCTCGATCATCCGGTCATGCGCAAGGGCATCGAAGGGTTCGCGCGCTTCGAGATTTCCGATCGGCGCGGTTGGCGCTTTCAAGCCTGTATGTCGCCGGTCTGGGATACGGTCTGGGCGATGCGCGCGCTGGCGCTGGCCGGCGTCGCGCGCGACCATCCAGCGCTGGCGCGAGCGGTGCAGTGGGTACTCGACGAGCAGATTGCCGACGATGCGCCCGGCGACTGGCGCGTCAAGTGCCCGGGCCGGGTCGGTAACGGCTGGGCCTTCGAGTTCGACAACGACGCCTATCCCGATATCGACGACACCACGATCGTGGTGCTGGCGCTGCTTGAGGCCGGCGACCCGGCCCGGGTGCGCGAGGCGGTCGAGCGGGCGACCACATGGACGCTTGCGATGCGCTCGGAAAACGGCGCCTGGGGTGCGTTCGATCGCGACAACACGCGCGCGCTGCTCTACGATATGCCGTTTTCGGATTTCGGCGCGATGATCGATCCGCCGACCGAAGACGTCACCGCGCATGCGGTCGAGATGCTGGCGGCGCTCGGATACGCGCCGGCGCACCCGGTCGTCGCCCGGGCGCTTGCGTACCTGCGCGAAACGCAGCGTGCCGACGGCTCGTGGTTCGGGCGCTGGGGCGTCAACTTCATCTATGGAACCTGGTGCGCGATCTCGGCGCTCGCCGCGATCGGATCCGGCGACGACATGATCGCGCGCGGGGCGGCGTGGCTGTGCACCGTGCAGAATGCCGACGGCGGCTGGGGTGAGACGGCCTACTCGTACCACGACGAGTCGTTCGCGGGCATCGGCGTCAGCACGCCCTCGCAGACCGCCTGGGCGGTGAATGCCCTGCAACTCGCCGGGCTCGGGCAGGGTTCCGAGGCGCAGCGCGGGCTCGCGTTTTTGCGCGCTCGCCAACGGCCGGACGGCACTTGGGACGAGCCGCAGTTCACCGGAACCGGCTTCCCGCGCGACTTCTATCTGAACTACCACCTCTATCGCCACGTCTTTCCCACCATGGCCTTGGCGGCCGATCGGCACGCCGCCGTCCAGGAAATCACCGCACGCAAGGAGCAGTTAAGCAGATCATGAGCACGATGCCCATTCAACAGAAGCTCGCCGTGGCGAAGTACATCGCCGGCAAGAAGCTTCGCGGTGAGAAGAAGTACCCGCTCGTGCTCGAGCTCGAGCCGTTGTTGCAGTGCAACCTGGCGTGTGCCGGGTGTGGAAAGATCCAGCATCCGACCGAGATTCTGCGCCAGCGCCTGTCGGTACAGGAGTGCATCGCCGCCGTCGAGGAGTGCGGCGCGCCGATGGTCTCGATCGCCGGCGGCGAGCCGCTGATCCACGACCAGATGCCGCAGATCGTCGAAGAGCTCGTCAAGCGCAAGAAGTTCGTCTTCCTGTGTACCAACGCACTGCTGCTCAAGAAAAAGATTCATCTCTTCAAGCCGTCGATCTACTTCGCGTGGATGATCCATCTCGACGGCATGCAGGAGCGTCACGACGAGTCGGTCTGCCGCGAAGGAACCTTCGATCGCGCCGTCGAGGCCATCAAGGAGGCCAAGGCGCGCGGGTTTCGCGTCTTTACCAACACGACGTTCTTCGACAAAGACGGCCCCGAGTCGATCCGCGCGGTGCTCGACTATCTCAACGACGAGCTGAAGGTCGACATGATGCAGATCTCGCCGGCCTACGCATACGAGAAGGCGCCCGATCAGGAACACTTTCTCGGCGTCGAGCGTACCCGCGAAATCTTCCGCCAAGCCTTCGCCGACGGAAAGCGCAAGAAGTGGCGCCTCAATCACTCGCCGCTCTATCTCGACTTTCTCGAAGGCAAGACCGACTTCGAGTGCACGCCGTGGGGGATTCCCTGCTACACCGTGTTCGGCTGGCAGAAGCCCTGCTACCTGATGTCGGATGCGGGCTACGCCAAGACCTATCGCGAGTTGCTCGACGAGACGCCGTGGGAGCAGTACGGCCGCGGCAAGCACGCCAACTGCAACAACTGCATGGCGCACTGCGGCTACGAGCCGACCGCCGTCATAAAGACGACCGGATCGCTGCGTCAGTCGATTCGCGCCGCGTTCGATAGCTAGCGCTTCCACCGCTCGCTCGACGCCGTGGCGGATCGCGTCTTTCTTACCGGTGCCTCGGGCTTCGTCGGCGCGCACGTTGCGCGTGCGCTGCTTGCGGCCGGTTTCGAAGTGCGCGCGCTCACCCGCAGCGGCCCGCTTCCGGGGCTGTCGAGCGTTCCCGGCGACCTCGAACGCCCGGGCGAGTTGGTCGCGCCGATGCGCGGCTGCCGCTATCTGATTCACTGCGCGGCGCTCTACTCGTTTGCGCCGCGCGACCGGCGGCGCATGACCCGTATCAACGTCGACGGCACCGCCGGGATCGTCGAAGCCGCTCGGATCGCGCAGGTCGAACGCGTCGTCCTGACGTCGAGTTCGGCGACGCTGGGCCATGCGCGCGACGGCCGGCTTGCGACCGAAGACGACTACGCCGAGTACGATCTGCGCGATGCGTACCATCAATCGAAGTTGGAGCAGGAGCGTGCGGCATTTGCCGGGCGCGTTCCGGTGGTCGCCGTGCTGCCGACCGCGCCGGTCGGCGCGGGCGACTGGAAACCGACCCCGACCGGTGCGCTGGTGCGCGACTTCGCCGCCGGACGGATGTTCGCCAAGCCGCCCGGCAACGGCGGGATGAACGTGGTCGCCGTCGAGGACGTCGCGCGCGCCCACGTGGCCGCGCTGACGCAGGGCCGCGCGGGTGAGCGCTACGTCGTAGGCGGCGAGAACCTGACCATGGACGCGCTCTGGGCGTTGCTCGCCGAGGTGAGCGGAACCCCCGCGCCGCGGGTGCGCGCGCCCTACGCGCTCGCCATGGCGGTCGCGTATGCCGATGCCGCGCGCTGTCGCCTCGATCCGCGCGCACAGCCGTTCGCTCCGCTCGAGGGCGTGCGGATGTCGCGCGCGCGCATGTTCGTCGACGATGCCAAAGCGCGGCGCGAACTCGGTCACGCCCCGATGCCGGTTCGCGATGCGCTGGCGCGCGCCGTTGCCTGGTATCGCGCGCACCCAGCCTAAGGCGGGATTACCGCGGGGCTGCTCCCCGTCCGGCATCACGTCCTCGCGACCCGCCCGGACGACGGCGTGCGGTTCCCCCGTTCGCCGGTTTGCAGGCTAAGTGATGAAACGTGGCACGTCCCGGGCGGCTCCGCCGCCGCGTTGACGGTTCTTTGACTGCGCGCTGATACGGTCTCGGGCAAGACTCGCCCGAACCGTCATAGGAGCGCACCATGAAGCTTCGCCACCTCATTGCCCTCACGCTGGCCGGCCTGCTCGGCGCCTGCAGCGGGGGCGCCGGTCAGTCCGGCGGCCCGTTGCCGGGTGGCATGTCGCCCGATGGATCCGGACCTGCCGGCGTCGTTGCGCCGGCAGCCGGCGGCACGACCATCCTCAAGCTGCGCATGATCGTTCCCAAGGCAAGCGCATCGCGGGCGCACTACGTCTCGCCCGCGACCCTTTCGATCGTGGTCCAAGAGGGGGCCAAAAAGCTCGGCACCTTCGATACCGTGGCCAAAGCCAAGGGCTGCGTCGTGCGTAAGGTCGGCACGGTCTGCACCTTCCGCATGGCGGCGATGCCTGGCAAATCGCGGCTGCTGGGCATCAAGAGCTATAGCGCGCGCAAGGGCCGCGGTGCGCTCCTGGCCCGCGCGACGGTCGTGCGGACGATCCTCGCCGGAAAGGTCAACGCCCTCGCCGTCACGCTCGACGGCGTCGTCGCGGCGATCGCCGTTAGCCTGCAGAACGCGCACCCGGTCACCGGGTCGTCAGCCAGCATTCCGGTCTACGTCACCGCGACCGACGCATCGGGCGCAACCATCGTCGGGCCGGGAACCTACGTTCCACCGATCGTGCTCCACGATAGCGATAGCAGCGGCGCAACCGCGCTCTCGACCACGCGCGTGCTGCGCCCCTCGACCGCGGTTACCCTCGCGTACAACGGGTCGAGCGCGCTTGCGAGTGCCACCATTTCGGCCAGCGCGCGCGGCATCCCGGCCTCGAAGATCACCGCCGCAACCCTGACCCCCACGACGCTCGCCGGCGTCACCGAATCGGGCGCCGCCGCTTTTGCCGTCGTCTCCGACAGCTCGGGGAACGCGGTCGCGTTCGTGCCGGCCGGCGCCGGTCTGGCGAGCGTCGTCGTGGCCGCCGGCGGCGTGCTGCAGTCGTCGCGCAGCAAGGCGCAGGTGACGCGCGCGACCACGACCCCCGCACCGTTGCCGATCACGCCCGTGCCCGACGAGTGTGCGCCCGATCTGGTGCACGCCCAGCTCTACTGCATGTCGTTTTCGAGCAACGTCGTCAGCATCGTGTCGTACAATCCCAGCAACGTGTTGGCACCGCCGACGCTGGCCGGTCAGGTCACGACCGACGCCCCGACGGCCGGCGTCTCGTTCAGCGGCGCAACCTGCATCATCTGCGGCATCGCCTTCGATCCCAAAGACGATGCGTATATCGTGGCCACCGCCAACGGCTACGAACTCTGGTCGACCTCGCCCGGTGCGACCGCCCCGCTCAAAACGCTGCCGGCGCCGATCTCGGAGAACTTCGGCTACAACGCGATCACCGATCAGATCTTCTCGGCGTGGTACGGCAACGACACCTTCGACGCGACGCCGGCCTACTCCGGTCTTGACGTGATCGACGTCGCATCCGGCAATCGCTATACGCTCGACGATCCCTCGCTTTCGCCGTCCTATCCCGACGCCGGCGCGGTCGACACCAAGACCAATATCGCCTTTGCTCCTGAAGAGAACAGTCTACCGGTCTACCTGGTGAACCTGAACGCGCCGCCCGATACGTTCGTCGCGCCGACGCCGCTGCCGAGCCCGCTCCCGACCGGCATTCCGCCCTACGCGGTCGGCTCGTACAGCAGTCCGGTCGTGGCCGCAACCCCGCCCTCGACGCTGATCACCAACTGCGACGAAACCTATACCGCCGCCGACTCGGTCGAGGACCTCGGATTCTTCGGCTCGGAGTTCTGCAGCCAAGACTACGTGGCGGTCGGTGCGCTTCCGACCTCACCGAGCGGGACGCTGAACTTCTCCAACTATGTCGCCGCGGAGTTGCCGAACACGCCCGACGGCGCGTTTATCTCGCCGCAAGACCCGCACGCGGTCTTGGTGATGAACTTGCCCGGCGTCTGCGCCGACTGCGGCGTGCTCTATAACTACGACAAGTCGTATCTCGCGATCGTCGACCTCAACAAACTGCTCGCGCTCAACCCGGCCGGTAGCGGCGAATACGACGTGCCCACCACCAACCCGTTGACCGGCATCGTCACCTATCTTGCGACCGGGCTCTCGTCGCCGCCGAGCGCGTTCGGCCGGGCGCTGGCGGCCCACGCGCACCATCGACGGCGCTGACGGCTGGAACGTCCGTGGTTTGCCCTCCGGGGCGTGCGGGTATAGTTCGCGAAAGCGCTAAATCCGTCGCCACGGAGGGCTTGTTGCTGAAGAGTTCGTTGCTCCCGGCGATCGTCGCGGCGGCGGCGCTCGCCACCGGCTGCGCCGGCGCTGCGGGAACGCCGCCCAGCGCGACGCGCGGGCTGATCGAGTTGCCGTCCCGTGCGCTGGCCCCGCGTAGCGCGCGCTTTCGTTTGCTGCTGCCGTTGCAGTTCAACGGCAGCGCCTTCGCGGAGGTTCCGGTCGCCTGCGCTCGCGTCCGGCGCGGCTCGGCGCCCCCGTACGTTCCGCCGGTCGGTGGCTCGTTGCAGTTGAGCGGCAACGTGGTGCTGGTGCCGGCCTGCCTTCCCGCGCCGCCGCCCGCCGGCGTGCAGGTCTACGTCGTGGCGATCGCGGGCGGTCGCCGCCATCGCGGGGCGGGCAGCGCGCCGCGCCCGGCCTTTGCGCGCGCGGTACCGATCGCGGGTCCGAGTAGCCTCACCGACGATCCGTGGAGCTTCGCTCCGCTGCTGCCCGCGGTGTCGCTGCGCGCCGGTGCGCCCTATCGGTTTTTCGTCGGCATCGCCGCGCGTGCCAAGTGACCCCGTGGTCGTGGCCGCGACCGCGCTCGAAGCGCGCGCCGCGCGCCGCGAGTTACCGGGTTGGCCGGTGGTCGAGGCCGGTGTCGCGATGGCCAACGGGCATCCCGACGACGAGCGCCTGATCTTCTGCGGGCTCGCCGGCGGGCTCCACGCGCATCTGCCGACCGGAACCGTGGTGATTCCGCGCGAGGTCGCGCGCCTCGATGGCTCGATACTGCGCTGCGACGAGGCGCTGACCGAGGCGTTGATCGCCGGGGCGCGGGCGCTCGGGCACATCCCGGTAACCGATGCGCTGCTCACCGCCGCAGCGCTGGTCGTCGGCGCCGAACGCGCGCATTTCTCCGGACGCGGCTTTGCCGCCGCCGACATGGAGACTGGTTTGGCGATTGCGCCGCACGTCGCCGCCGTCCGCGTCATCCTCGATACGCCGCACGCCGAACTCTCACCCGACTGGCTGACCCCCGCCCGCGCCCTGCGCAAGCCGCGAAACTGGCCGCAAGCACTCTGGCTGGCGCGTCACGCAACGCGCTGCGCGCGCCTGGCCGCCCGCGTGGTCCGCGCGGCCTTCTGCGCCTAGACGATCGTAAAGTTTTGCATCATGCCGGTATCTTCGTGCGGCAGGATGTGGCAGTGAAAAACCGTCTTCCCAACCCACTGCAGGAAGCGGATGCGAATCGTGATGCTGCCGTTTTTCCCGTTTTGCTTAGGCGGAATCACGAAGGTGTCCCAAATCTCCACGCGGTCGAGCGGCTTGTCGTCGATCGCGTAGAGCTGGAACGAGTTGACGTGCAGGTGGAAGGGATGGCTCTCGGTCGCGGTGTTTTCGATGCGCCACTCTTCGGCGGTTCCGAGTTGCGGGCTGGTCGGCGAACTCATCATGTCGTAGAGCTGGTCGTTGATGGTGAAGCCGAAGCCGGTGAGCAGATTGCGGTTGGGGCCTTCGGCGAAGACGAAGCGCCGGCGCGCGACGATCTCGGCATCGGTGATGCCCGGATACTCGCGGGTGGGCAGCGGGAGCGTCTTCGGGATCGTCATCGCGACCTCCGGGCCGCTGACCACGAAGGTTGCCAGCTCGTAGCGGGGGGTCGGCTCGAAGTCGACGCCGTCGGTGGCGAGTGAGGCCAGCGTGTAGGTGCCCGGCGTCTTCGGCGCGCGCACCAGCATCTCCAAGCGATTTGCCGGTAAGATCAGAAAGGCCGGCGCGGTGAACATGGTCGCTGCGGTGACGGTCGTGGTGCCTTTGCCGCTCAAGTCGGCCTTCACCGGCGCGGCCAAGTTGACGCCGTCGAAGCCGATCAGGTAACTCTCCAGACCGGGCAGGACCAGCGGAAGCGGACCGTCGTTGCAGCCGTTGAGGATGCGCAGCCGCACGACTTCGCCCGGCCGCATGGCGAACTGCGGCACGCCCAGCGGCGTGACCTGCGACGGCGTCGTCGTGTTATCCAGCCACGCGACGCCTTGGCCGTTGACCGTGAGCATCGTGTAGCTGGTGCCGAAGTTGTAACCGCCTTGGTTGGGCGTCTTGTAGGCGGCGTATTCGCGCTCGTACAGCCCAGGCGTCGTCGTGCTCTTGTTGACGTTGAGTGTTTGGATGGTGAGAAAGATCTCGCGCGCCGCCGCGATCTCGGGCACCTCGTCGATCGGCCCGCGTACGACGATCAAGCCGGCCATCCCGCCGCTGACCTGCACGTCGGTCGAGCCGTGCTTGTGCGGATGGTACCAGTAGAGTCCGCTCGGTTGGTCGCCCGGGATCGGAAAGTGATACTGAAAGGATTGCTTGGGCGCAATTTCGATCATCGGCGCCATCACGTTGCTCGTTCCGACCGGATCGAACAGGTGCGGAATGGTTTGGATGCCGTGCACGTGCAGGTTGGTCGTGTTGAAACCGTGCGGATCGTTCATGCGATCGATTGCGTTCGACGGCACCAGCGGACCGCGATAGGTGGGCGACATCGCCTCCATCGCGGTGCGCACGTCGGGAATCATCACGCTGCCGCGCGGCGCCTCGGCGGCCGGTTCGGGCGGCAGCGCGTTGACCACCTTGATCGAGAGCGTATCACCCGGCCGGCACTCCATCATCGGACCGACGGTCTTCCCCCCGTAGGTTCGCGTGCGCAGGCGATAGCGGCCGCCGAAGTTGGTGACGGCATAGCGCACGTCGAGCGTATAGGAGGGGCCCGGAATCGGCGGAACCGGAGCGGGCCCCGGATTGAACGACGAGCTGCTCGAGCATGCGTCGGTCGCGAGCGCGGCGCTGCCGGCGGCGGCGGCGAGCGAGGTCACGACGAAACGGCGACGATTCATGAATTCCCCACGTGCAGGCGTGACAAACACAGAGGATCGACCTGCTTCCTGCGGGATTTTTCGCCGCACCCTGCGTATACTCTTGCGATGGTACTGGATCGGATCGACTCGCCGCGCGACGTCAAGGCCCTCTCCCGCGCCGAGATCGAGACGGCGGCCAGCGAGATTCGCGCGTTGCTGGTCGAGACGTGCGCGGTCAACGGCGGCCATCTGGCCCCCAACTTGGGCGTCGTCGAGCTCACCCTGGCGCTCCACCGCGTGCTCGATCTCCCGCACGATAAGCTGGTCTGGGACGTCAGCCATCAAGCCTACGTGCACAAGATTCTCACCGGCCGGCGCGCGCGTTTCGGGAGCATTCGTCAGGGCGGCGGCATCTCAGGCTTCGCGATGCGCAGCGAGTCGGAGTACGACCAGTTCGGGGCGGGCCATGCCAGCACGTCGGTGTCGGCCGCGCTCGGGATGGCGCTGGCGCGCGATTTAGCCGGCGGCGACGAAACCGTCGTCGCGGTGATCGGCGACGGCGCCCTGACCGGCGGCCTGGCGTACGAGGCGCTCAACAACGCCGGGAATCTCAAGTCCAACTTCATCGTCATCCTCAACGACAACGAAATGTCGATCGCGCCCAACGTCGGCTCGATCGCGTCGTATCTCTCGGTGTTGCGCAGCAAGCCCTTTGCGAAACTCGCGCGCCGCACCGGCAAGGCCGTGCTCGACCACATTCCGCTTGGCGGTGCCGCTAAGAAGGCGATTGAAAGCGCTGAGATCGGTGCGATGCGGTTCATCGCGCCGGCCGAGAAGACCGCAGTCATCTTCGAAGAACTCGGCTTTCGCTACATGGGTCCGATCGACGGACACAACTACGACGTGCTGGTCGATGCGCTGGTCACGGCCAAAGAGTTCGACAAACCGGTGCTGCTGCACGTACGCACCATCAAAGGCAAGGGCTTCGAGCCGGCCGAGCGTGACGCTCGTACGTTTCACGGCATCGGCGCCAACGTCTACGAGCCGCGCGACGGCAGCAAAAAAGCGGCCGGTGGCGGCGCACCGAAGTTTCAAGACGTCTTCGGCGACGTGATGATTGCGCTTGCCGAAGCCGATCCGCGCGTCGTCGGCATCACCGCCGCGATGCCCGACGGAACCGGCCTATCCAAGTTCGCGAAGCGGTTCCCGGATCGCTACTTCGACGTCGGCATTGCCGAAGCGCATGCCGTATGTTTTGCCGCCGGTATGGCGACCAGCGGGCTGCGCCCGATTTGCGCCATCTATTCGACGTTTCTGCAACGTGCCTACGACCAAATCGTGCACGACGTGGTCGTGCAGAATCTTCCCGTTATCTTCTGCATGGATCGCGCCGGGTTCGTCGGCGACGACGGACCCACGCACATGGGGCTCTACGACATCGCCTACCTGCGCACGTTGCCGAACATCACGATCATGGCACCGCGTAACGAGGACGAACTGCAGCCGATGCTGGAGCACGCGCTGGCGTTGGGTGCGCCGGCCGCGATCCGCTATCCGCGGGGTTCGACCAGCGGCGCGCATCGCGATCCGATTGCGCCGATCCAGCACGGGCGCGCCGAGGTGCTGCGGCGCGGGAGCGAGACCGCCATCTTGGCCTACGGCAATACCGTCGACGTCGCCCTCGACGCCTACGATCGCATCGCTGCGGCCGGGCTCGCGGTGCCGACCGTCGTCAACGCGCGCTTCGTCAAGCCGCTCGACGACGTCTTGATGCTCGCGTTGCCCGAAACGCACCGGCGCGTCATCACGCTCGAGGAACACTCGCTGGCGGGCGGGTTCGGCTCGGCGGTCGCCGAGTTTATAGCCGACCACGGGCTGGACCTAGCGATCGAACGCATCGGCGTCCCGAACGTTCTGGTGCAGCACGATTCGCAGGCCAAGCAGCGCGCGATGGTGGGCCTGACGGCCGACGCCCTCGCGCGACGCATTCATGCGCGCGCGGTCGAGGAGCCGCAACGGGTCTGAACCGGTCACCCGGGATGCCGAAGCTCGCAGCGATCGTCGCAGCCGTCGTTGCGATGGCGGGATGCGCGCGTTCCATTGCGCCGCAACCGCAACCGTCGCCCGGCGCGTTCCCGCCCGCCACCGTGGCGCGGCTGGATGCTGCGATCGCGCAGTGGTTCGCCGCCTATAAAGCACCCGGGGTCGTCGTCGCGCTTACGATTCCCGGCACGGGCTCCTACGTGGTCGCACGCGGCGACGCGAATCCGGCGACCGGCGAAGCGATGAGCTTGGCCGATCACGTGCGCATCGGCAGCATTACCAAGACGTTTACGGTGACGGTCCTGCTGCAACTCGCCGATGAAAAGAAGCTGAGCCTCGACGATCCGCTGAGCAAGTACGAGCCGTCCATTCCCAATGGCAAGCACATCACCTTGCGGATGCTCGCAAACATGACCAGCGGGATCTTTAGCTACACCCACGATACGACGTTCGTGCGGGAGTTGCTCGCCGACCCCAACCGCGTGTGGACGCCGCGCGAGCTCGTCAACATTGCGCTCAAGCACAAGCCGGTGTTCGCTCCCGGAAAAGGCTTTCAATATTGCAACACCAACACGGTGTTGCTCGGGATGATTATCGAGAAGGTGACGAAGGCGCCTATTGCCGACGTCTTCAAAACGATGTCGTTCGAACCGCTCGGCTTAACGAACACGTCGTGGCCGAGCGGTGGCAGCCTGCCGTCACCGTACGCGCACGGCATCACCGACCAGACGCCCGACGATCGCGTCGCCGATGCGACCCACTGGAATCCGAGCTGGGGGTTTACCGCCGGCGCGCTCGTCTCGAACGTCGCGGACCTGCAGACCTGGGTCCGGGCGTACGCGACCGGCGCGCAGCTCTCAGCCGCGATGCAGCGGCAGCGCTTGCGGTGGGTGACGCTGCCGCCGAACACCCCGCAGCATAAATATGGCCTCGGGATCGGCTACGATCATGGCTGGCTCGGCCATACCGGCGAACTGCCCGGATATAATACCAGCGCGTTCTACTTGCCCTCCGAACATGCCACCATCGTCGTCGAGGTCAACTCCGATATCTCGGTCGATCATCGAGACCCTGCGCCGGCGCTCGTCCACGCGCTTACCAAGATCGTGACGCCCGGTAACGTCATCACCTAGGTTGTTCGGATCGAAGGTTTGCGAGCGGCGCCGGCGTGACGCCGACGCCGCTCGCGTTTTGCGACGTCGTCCGTTAGGGCGTTGGCGGTGGCGGCGTGGGCGAGGTGCAACTCGCTTTGGCGTCGCTCGTGACGACATTCTGCTTGGAGGCGATCAGGCGCCCGTAGCAGCGGCCGCCCGACGTTTGGTAGGTGTAGAGCTGGCTCGACGACCCCTTGATCGCGTTGATCCAGTTGAAGCTGGAGTCGAAGATCATGGTGTCGGCGCTAATCACCGTGTCGTTGAGCGTTTGCGTCTCCGGTTTCGCCCCGGTGATCGTGAGATGTCGCGTGTATCCCTGATACACCGAGACCGGGAGTTGGTAGCCGGTTTTCGTTGCCGATAGCGGATACTTGACCACCAGCGGATACTCCAGCGAGACCGAACGCGTCGAGGTGGTCTGGCCGGCCTGAGTGGTGGTGATCTTCTTCAGGGTCGTGTCTTGGTAGGCGTCTTGCACGTAGGCGCCTGACGTGTACGTGAGCTGCATCAGGTTGCTGAACGTCGAGGCGACGCGAACCGAGGTCGTGACGCGACCGAACGACGTATCGACGTAGCCCTCGATGGCGTAGGCGCGGCGCGAGGTCGTGGTGATCGTTCCGGCCGCGGTCGCACCGCCGAACAGGCCGGTTCCCTTGCCGTACTTGACGGTATTCGCGACGCCCAGCGGCGGCATCGCCGAAAGCGTGTCGCCGGTCAGCTTGCCGGTGTCCACCGCGGCATGGCGGTCGCGGAAGAGCAGCAGGTCGCCCGCGCCGGTGAAGTAGCTGATCGCATGGTCGACGCTGACGCTCACGGCGTGCGTCCCGGCCGCGTCGAGCACGCCGGCGAACGGCGTCAGGTTGACCCGATACGGCGTGAACGCCAGCGTCTGTACGCCGGGAATCGGTGCCCACAGATCCGGATCCATGCCGCCGGTGTAGATCCAGGGATAGATCGGTGCCGTCCCGGCGGGGTGGCCGTCGACGGCCACCTCGCCCTCGCGAAACGCCGTACCCGGGCAGAATCCCAGTGCGTTCTTGGACGTGTTCCAGACCGAGGTCGGGACGCACATGAACCACTGCTCTTCGGCGTTTTGTGACTGCAGGTAGAGGTCGAGATAGGCCGCGTAGACGTTGCGCGGGAACGTGCCGGCGACGTGCATCGTCGACTGCGGAAGCTGCGATGAGCCACCCAGCGGCGGTTGGTACGGAACGCCGAGCACCTCGTCGGCGACGCGCGGCGCCGGATAGGCGGCGTTCGGCGGATAGAACTGCAGGTACGCCGTGCCGTACTGAATGCCGGTGTAGTTGGGCGGACAGTAGCAGTTGCCGAGCGCAATTTGACCCGATCCGCCCTTCGCGAACAGCGCCGAGAGGTCGGTGACGTCCTGCTCGACGTGCCAGTGCGGCGCAAGGTTCGGGGTCGGCTCGGCGGTCGTTCCAAAGAAGATCGGCGCGCCGTTGAGCCAGATGATGGCGGTGCGATCGTACTGGATGCCTTGAGAGACGCGCAGGTTGAGGTTGAAGACGACCTTCGCCCACGGACCTTTGCACGCGCTCGGCGGCGCGTAGGAGTACGTCTGATTGTTGAAGTTCTTGAATGCGTAGTCTTTGAAGAGGACGACGGTGCACGGCGTCGTGTCGGGACGCGGCACCGGCATGTCGGCGGTGATCGTGTTCGACGAGCCGACCGGAGTGGTAAATCGCACGACGCGTTCGCTGCGGTGAGCGAAGGCGGAAGGCGACGTGATGCGGGATCCGGTCGCACTGGGAGTCATCCCCAGCGGCGCACCCGGCGTGCCGCCCGGCGAGCTGCAGGCGCTGACGAGCGCGAGCAGCGCGAGGACCGAAAGACGTTTCATGGCGCGCGTTTCGTGGGCGCCGGTGGCGACCCTGCGCGACCGCTATCCGCGGCGGTCGCCGGCCCACGGAGATTTACTTGGCGATGGTGATCGCCGAGGGTGCGGAAACGCCGCTGGTGATGCTGATCGGCGCGGCCGTGTAGGGCGGCACGAACATCGAGACCGCGTCGTTGCCGCTGTTGCCGCAGCCGCTGCCGCAGTACGTGACGAAAACGTCGCCGGCGGCATCGACCGTGATGCCGCGCGCGTTGGGATTGCCGGCCTGAATGACCTGCGGCGCGCTGGTATAGGGCGTCGCGAACTCGGCGATGTTGCCGCTGCCGTCGGGGATGAAAACGGCGCCCGCGCCCGGGTATGCAGCCAGCAGTCCGAGCGTGCCGTTGATGCGTGGGAGCTGCGTCGGCGGCCCGTCGTAGGGCGGGGCAAAGAGCTGCACGTTGCCGTTCGAGTCGGCGTAGATGAGGTTTCCCGATGCATCGAACGCGATGCCGTTGGCGATCGCCAGGCCGCTGATCAGCGTGACCGGCGCATGGCCGTAGGGAACCGGATACTCGTAGAGCGAGCTGCCGGTCGCGACGAACAGGTCGCCCTGCGCGTCGAGGGCGATGCCGGTCGGAACGCCCGGAAAGCTCGCAATCCTGCGGATCGGCTTGGCGGTAAACGGCGGGGCGTACTCGGTGACCGTCCCGTTGTTCCCGCTTCCGGCCTGGTTGGCCACCCAGAGGTTGCCGCTTGCGTCGAGTGCCAGCGCACCGGGGTTGTCGATGCCGGCGGTGATCGTGGTCGGAGCTCCGGTGTATGGGGGCGCGTAGATCGTGACCGAACCGGTATCGTCGACTCCGCCGAACGCGTTGGAAACGTAGAGGTTCGCGGCGGCGTCGGTCAGCAGCGCGTTGGGTTGCACGATCCCGTTGAGGATGATCGCGGTCGGCGCACCGGTGTAGGGCGGCGCATAGATCGTCACGCTTCCCGGTACCGGCGTTCCGGATTTTCCGTTGCAGTTGGCGGTGCAGTTGGCGACCATCAGGAGTTCGAGATCGTTGGTCAGCGCCGCCGTGCCGCTGCAGACCGCACCCGGTTGCGCGCAGGTTTGATCGGGGTACTGCGCGGTGACCGTGAGTGTCGCCGACCCGTTGTCTGCGCTGGGTGCCGTCACGGTGAGCGTGTTGGGGGCGGTGGAGCTCGGCGGCGTCACCTGCCAGCCGCCGCCGTTGATCGTCGCGCTGAAGGTCGGCGCACCCGGTCCGACGATCACGTCGCCCGAACCGTCGACGGCATCGACGGTGAGCGTCTGTGCCGCGGTGCTGTACAACGTGAACCCGGATGCCTGCGCGCCGACGACCGCATACGACGACGAGGTAATGGCGACCGCCGCGGGCGGCGTTCCGATCGCGAGTGCCACCGTGGTCTGGGCGCGCGTGCCGACCGTAAATGCCAGCGTCGTCGGCGGCGCGAGCGGCGCTCCTGAGGCAGCGGGGTTCGCGTAGAACTGCACCGTTGCGGTGTACGATCCGGGCGCAAGCGCGATGCCGACCACGCACCGCGCCTGAACTTGTGCGCTCGTGCAGGCCGGTGCGCCGAGCGGGAAAACGGTCGTGGTGGGCGCGCGCGTCCCCTGCAGTGTGGTCGTGAGTTTGAAGCTCGCAATCGTCGCCGCGGCGCCCAGCGGCGCCGGCGGCGCGCTCGGCGGCACGCTTCCGGTCGGCATGGCGCCGGCGTACGGCAGCGGCGGGAGCTCGCTCGCCGGGAGGCTCAGTACCAGCCGCGTTTCGTTCGATGGGATACCGCCGGCCGCAGGCGCCGGCGCGCCGCCGCCCGACTGCTGCGGCGGCACGGCCGAGATCGAGGAGCTGCCATACTGGCTACAACCGGCGAGAATCGCCGATAAAACCGCAGCCCAAAGCCGACGGGAACGCGTCACGATGGGCGCACTTTCGCGACCGGCCGCCGCGAACCCCGGCGCGGCAGTGGTTCGCCTCCGTGGGCGCCAACAGAGCCGCGTGCTCGATCCCTCGATCGGCGTCGCGATACCGCCTGCCCTAGTCGGAGTCTTTCGGCTCGATCCGGCGACCTTCGTGCGGATCGCCACCCAGCGCGCGCATCACGAAGCGCTGGTTGCGGCGGCGGTCGTCTTTGCTGCGGGATTGAGCGGCGCAGTCGGCCAGAGCATCGTGCTCTTTGCCAATCGCGTGCGCCCGTGGCGCTTCGTGGCGAGTCTCTTTGCCGATTCGCTGCTCTTCGTCTTCGGGTTCGCCTTTCTGGTCGTGAGCACGTGGAGCGTCGCCCGGCTGGCCGACGTCTCGGGCCTCTCCATTCGCCCGCTCGCGCTGGTGCTGGCGCTCGCCTACGCACCGCTGCTGCTCGGGTTTCTGACCGCCGTGCCGTATCTCGGACCGGCGATCGGGATGGCGTTGCGACTCTGGCATCTCTTGGCGATGGTGGTCGGCGTCGGCGCGGTCGCCGCCGTCGGGCCTTCCCGCGCGATCGCTCTGCTTGCGGTCGGCTGGTTGGTCGGCGTCGCCGTGCAACACAGCGTCGGAAAACCCGTCGCGCTGCTGGGTCGCCGGCTGCTCGACGCGGTAGCCGGCGTGCCGTTGCATCCCGACCCGCAGACCGCGGTGGCCGACGCCGTCGGGAGCGCGACCATCGCGCCGACGCGCGCGCGGGCGGCGCGCCGCTCGGTCGCACGCTCGAGCGTCGCCCTCGCGCTGATCGGTTTGGGATCGATCGCGCTACTCGCCATACTCGTCTCCGCCGCTCTCGGTCCGGTCCGCAGCGCCATCTTCGGCTGGGCCGCCGCGCTGCCGGCCGTGCTCGCGCTGCCCTTCGATCTCGCGTGGTTGCTGCTGATCGCCGTGCTCGTGACCGGCTTCGTCGCGCCGCTCGAAACGCTGGGGTGGTGGGCGGGGTGGTCGAGCGGCGATTTCCCGGTCGCCGCCGGCGCGGTGGAGCCGGGCGATCGTGCGGTCGAGCCGCCGGCGCGCTTCGTGGTCTATCTCGACGGAATCGCCCAGTCGAGCGCGCGCTACACGCCCGACATCGAGACGTTCCTTGACGCGCTGACGGCGCGTCTCCCGCCGCGGATGGCGCTCGTACGCGGCGTGATGGCCTATTCGGTGATCAATCGCCCGCTCGACGACGACCCGCTCTTTTCGCGCTTCTGGCGCTTCGTCGAAGCCCGCCGCATCAAGCATACCGCGTCGCTGCTCGGGTGGTTCGTCAACCTGCGCAACGTCCTCGTGGTCGGCGTTTCGGCCGACCCGCGCTACGGTCCGATCTATAACTTCGGCATCGCGAAAGAGATCTATCGCGCGCTGCGCGCGGCCGGCTACCGGGAACGCAGCGCTACCCCGGTGACGCTGGTGGGTTACAGCGGCGGCGGGCAGATGGCGTGCGGTTGTGCGGCGTTTCTGAAGAAGGCGCTCGGCGCGCCGGTCGACGTGATATCGCTGGGTGGCGTGATCTCGGGTACCGATCCGATTCTTTCGCTCGAACAGCTCTACCACTTAGTGGGAACCAAGGATGGCGTCGCCCGGCTGGGACCGATCATGTTTGCCTCGCGCTGGCGCATCGCCGTACTCTCCAACTGGAATCGCGCCCGCCGGCTGGGCTGCATCACCGAGCATTCGCTCGGGCCGGTCGGCCATCAAGTCCCCGGCGGAATGCTCGATCCCAACGCGCGCTTGCCCGACGGTCGCACGCATCTGGAGGCGACGCTGGCGACGATCGATACGATTTTGGAGGGGCGGATGCCCGCGCCCGACGTCGCGGTCGTCCGCGCATCCAACTACGCGCGGTATGCGGCAGCGGCGCCCGCGCTCGCGCCCGGCGTTGCGCCGGGTCCCGGATTCCGCGCCGTCGCGCCGTGGGTCGGGCGATTGGTCTTGCCGCCGCGCGACGCGCGCGTCGACGGCTGTTGGTTCGATATCTGGTGCGCGCCGCCCGAATACGCTGCGCTTCGCGGTCGGACGGTGCGGCTGACGTGGAAATCGTCCGCCGACGTCCAGCGGCGCCGGCGCGCGGCGCTGCGCGACGTCAACTTTAGTGCTCGCGCGCGCTACGCTGCGCGCTACGGCGGCATCGTGATGCCGACCCGTTTGAATCGCTGGCGGCTGGTCGATCCGCTCGAATCGCTGGCCGGCGCGCGACCGCTCGACGACACGGTCGTGCGCGTGGTCGATGCCGAGTTCGACCCGGTGAACGCGACGCTGTACGTCGGTCGCGAGCCGGTGCAGACGACCGGTGCCTACTATGGGCTCGTTCGTTTCGTCGCGCCGCTCGATGCGGCGGCGACGCGCTGGCACGCGGTGCATTACGCTGCCGGCGCGCGCGATTTCTCGGGAGCGGCCGTCGAACTCGCACTCCCGCCGATCGTTCCCGACCGGCGAGGACTGCGCAACGCGATCGCGGCCGGACTGGACGCCTCGCCGCTCAACCACGATGGGTGGTATGTGTACGGCGGTGCCGATGCGTCGGGCACCTTCGTCGTGCAGGCGCTGATCCCGCGCGCGCTGCTCGCCGTCGAACCGCAGCGGCGCCTTCCCGACGCCGCGTCGACGGTCGCGTGGTCGCGGAAACGGGCGTGGCGCACTTTGGCAAGCGAGCCGGGGACGGTCGACAGCGTCGCCGATGCGGTCTGGTCGGTCGGCGATCGCGCGCTGCTCGTGCACACCTACGGCGGCATCGCCGATGCCCGGGCGCGCCGCCGGCACGGACTCTACTTCGGACACTTTGCCTACGGCGTTGCCGAGGTGGTTCACGATCCGATCGCCGACGAACCGCGCTTTGAGCTGGTCTACGATCAGCTCTACGCGCAGAACGAGGACGGTATCACCGCCGGCGCGCAGCACTGCTCGCGCTACCTGGGCGATCGCCAGTTCGGTTGGGGCGGGATCCGCCCGGTCTGCGACGCGCTCATCCGCGCGCCGCGCGTCGACGAGCTGCTCGACGCGCTGCGGCCACACCTGGAAGCGGCCGCGGCGCGCTATCGCGTCGGCGATGGCTTCGGCGGCGTCTTCGTCGGGCCGGCGCGCAACTGTTCGCAGGATTCCGATCGCGCGCTGCTGGCGGCACTGCGCGAACCGAGCGTTGCCGGCCCGCTGGCCGCCGAGTTGCGCCGGCGGCTGAACTCGGCCGGCTATCTCGCCCCCGACCTGCTCGATCGATCGGTCGAGGACGCGCCGCTGGCGACGCTCTTCGCGGCGCTCGCGAGTTGGCGCAGCATCGTGCCGCGGGTTGCGTTTGCGACCGTGCTGCGCGCCTTCGCGCGCCACGGCGCAAGCCTGCGCGTACAGATTTCGAGTCAGGTGGGTGGTCGGCGCGACGACGTGCGCTCGATCGTCCCGTTTCCGCCCTGGTAGCGCCGCTTAGGCGAGCCCGGCGAAGAAGCGCTCCTGGGCGCGCTCGAGTTCGGTGAGGATGCGCGCCAGCGCGTCGTTCAGCGTGTAATCTCGATCGACGAAGGCATCGTAGCGAAAGACCACGTCATCGCATTCGTCGATGGTGACCACGACCCCGATCGAAGCGGCCGCGCAGCTAAGCGCGGCGCGTTCCAGGCGGGCTCGGTCGGCTTTCAGCGCAGCGTCGATTTCGTATGCGAGCGTGAACGATGCGCGCTGCAGGTCGTCGTCGCAAACCTCGAGGTAGAACGTCTCGCCGCCGCGCTCGAACTGGATATCCAGCGTGTGGTCGTCCATTTCGGAACTCGAACTCAAAGCGAGCGCGTCGAGCTGCGCGCGGTAGCGCGCGTCGGCCAGGGCGAGCGAGGCACCAACGTCCATGGGCGAAACTTTGGGCGAGCGCGGGCGCTGCCCTGCGCGGACCGCTTTCAAGGTGATTGCAGGCACGCGCGTCGTATTGAGGCAGGTTGTGTTTTCCGAAAATGCGTTGGCGCTCTCGTTTGATGCGAAGACGCTGGCGCGCGCCCGGGGCTACTGCGACGCGCATCGGGTGCTGCGCGTCGAGCGCGGTGCGGACGGCCGGAGCCTCGTCGGCGTCGTACGCGGGACGCACCCGGTGCCGTACGACGTGATCGTCCGGGCGGGCGCGAACGGGCGTGGCGTTCGTAGCGCCTGCACCTGCCCGGTCGCGGAGAACTGCAAGCACGGCGCAGCCGTCGCGCTGTGGGAGCTACGCGGCCAAGCGCCGGCGCGGAAGCCGCCGGCGCACGATGCCGCCGACGGTGCGGTCGATAGCTGGATCGCAACGCTCGACGAAGCCGCCCGCAGCGCCGTGCGCGCGCAACCGTCGTCGGTGCGCTATGTGATCGTCCACCGCGAGACGTACTACGTACCGCGCATCGAAATCACGGCGTTCGTCGCGCCCGAACTGCGCGGCGGCGATCTCGGAAAGGCGCGCAAGCTGGACCTCGCGACGCTCTCGGCGTCGAGCGCGCAATACGTGGCGCGCGTCGATCGCAGTATTGCGCGCCTGCTCTACGCCGGCGGCGCAACCTGGCCGTCGCTGGCGATTCCGGCGCCGCCGGTGCTGGGTGCCGCGCTCGAACTCGCAATCGAAACCGGTCGGCTCTACTGGGAGACGCTGGCGTCGGCGCCGCTGCGCGCGCGTGCGCTGAGCGCGGCGACCCTCGACTGGCTGGAAGGCGAGGATGGGCGTTGGCGTCTGCGGCTCGCGACGCTTCCCGACGCGGTGTTGCTGCCGAGTGCACCGCTCTGGTACGTCGATCCGCGCGACGGGACGGCCGGTCCGGTCGCGCTCGACGTGCCCGCCGAGCTCCTGCCGGAACTCGCCGGTGCGCCGGCGCTGACCGCGCGGCAAGCCGAACGTGCGCACGTCACCTGGCGGCGCGTGCTGCCGCAGATCGCGGCACCGCCGGCCGGCAGCCCGATCGAGGTGGTCGATCTGCCGCCGGTTCCGCGCCTGCAGTTGCACGCCGGCGAGTTTCCCACGGCGCGCTTGCGCTTTGCGTACGGCGACGATGAGGTCGGGCGCCACGATCGCACCGACGAGTTTCGCAGCGTGCGCCAAGGCACGAGCGTGGTGGTGCCGCGGCGACTCGACCTCGAAGCGGCCGCCGTGGCACGGCTGGGCGCCGCCGGGTTGATGGCGGTCGGTTACCCGTGGTCGGAGCGCAGCACCGTCATGCGCGACGCGTTTCGGTTCGCCGCCGGCGACGAGCGGGCGTGGGTGCGTTTTCTCGATCGCGTCGTTCCCGAGCTGGAGGCGGCCGGCTGGGACGTCCAGGTTGCCGACGACTTTCCGATCCGGATCCACGCCGCGCACGGCTGGGAATCGGCCGTGCGCGACGACGTCAACGGATGGTTTGCGTTGGACCTCGGCATCACGGTCGACGGTACGCGCGTCTCGCTGCTGCCGATCTTGCTGGCGGCATTGAGTGACGCCCCACGCGATAACGCCGTGCGGCGCGAGCCGCTCTACGTGCCGCTGGAGAACGGTTCGTACGTGGCGATTGCGCCGGAGCGCGTCGCAGCCGTGCTCGACGTGCTCGACGACGTCCTCGCGGCCGAATCGCTCGCGCCCGACGGTGCGCTGCGGCTGGCGCCGGTGCAGTCGGGCGCGCTCGCGCAACTCGATGCGCTTGGTACGATACGTTGGGAGGGTGCCGAGCGCGTTCGCGCGCTGGCGCGCGGCTTCGATATGGCGCGCGGCGCCGCCGAGCTGCGGCTGCCGCGTGGATTCGTCGGCGCGCTGCGCGGATACCAGCGCGCCGGCGTGGCCTGGTTGCAGGCCTTGCGCGGCGCCGGCTTCGGCGCGGTCCTCGCCGACGACATGGGGCTCGGCAAAACGGTGCAACTGTTGGCGCATCTGGCGATCGAGCGCGCCGCCGGGCGGCTCGGCCGGCCGGTACTGATCGTGGCGCCGACCAGCGTCGTCCCCAACTGGCGGGCCGAAATCGCGACCTTTACGCCGGAGCTGCGGGTCGTGGTGCTGACGGGTGCCGAGCGGTTCGCGCGGTTGGCCGAAATCGACGCTGCCGACGTCGTCCTGACCTCGTACGCCCTGCTGCAGCGCGACGCCCACGTCTTCCTCGAACGCGACTGGTCGCTGGCCGTGCTCGATGAAGCGCAGTTCGTCAAGAACCCGCGCTCGAAGGGTTCGCAGACGGTGCGGCGTCTCTCGGCCGCACAGCGCATCGCGCTGACGGGAACGCCGGTCGAGAATCATCTCGACGAGTTGTGGTCGATCTTCGCGTTTGCGGTTCCCGGGCTGCTCGGCGAGAGCGCTGCCTTCAGCCGCCACTTTCGCACCCCGATCGAACGTCACGGCAGCACCGGGCGGCGCGATGCCCTGGTGGCGCGCACGCGCCCGTTCATGCTGCGGCGCACCAAGGATGCCGTCGCGCTCGATCTCCCGCCCAAGACCGAGATGGTGCAACGCGTCGAACTCGAGGGCGAGCAGCGCGACCTCTACGAGACGATTCGGCTGGCGATGCACGCCCGCGTCCGCGAGGCGATCGAGCGCCGCGGTTTCGCCCGTAGCCGCATCGTGGTGCTCGACGCGCTGCTCAAGCTGCGACAGGTCTGCTGCGATCCGCGCCTGCTGAAGAGCGCGCCGGAGCGCGCGCCGACGCCGTCGGCGAAGCTCGCGGCACTCTTCGACATGCTGCCCGATTTGATCGCCGACGGTCGCCGCGTCGTGCTGTTTTCGCAGTTCACCTCGATGCTCGATCTGATCGTCCCCGAGTTGCGCGCGCGCGCGCTCGATTTCGTCGAGCTGCGCGGCAGCACGCGCGATCGCGAAACGCCGGTGGCGCGTTTCCAACGCGGCGAGGTTCCGCTCTTTTTGGTCAGCCTCAAAGCCGGCGGCACCGGGCTCAACCTTACCGCCGCCGATACCGTCATCCACTACGATCCGTGGTGGAATCCGGCCGTCGAGCGGCAGGCGACCGACCGTGCGCACCGCATCGGGCAGACGCGTCCGGTCTTCGTCTACCGGCTGGTGACGATGGGGACGGTCGAGGAACGCATCCTCGAGATGCAGGCCCGTAAGGCCGAACTCGCCGAGAGCCTCTTCGCCGATCCTTCCGGGCCGGTCGATCCGGCGGCGATCGAGCGGTTGTTTGCGCGCTAGCGAACACCTGTTCGCATAGCAGGTTTCTTGATTTCTCCCGCGACGGGTGGTAAAATCCTTGCCTATGCCCCGGGGCTTCTGAGCCACCTAGAGAAGAAGGGCGAGTTACCTCCGGTACCCGGAGCCGTACTCGTCTTTTTGGTGTGCCCGGCGATTCTCCGGCCGCATGCGCGATCCTTTGCTCATCGACAACCGCGACAGAAAGAGAGTTCATGGCGAAAACGACGGCTCCGAAGTCCCCTGCGAAGACCTCCGCGGGCACCAAGGGCAAGTCGAAGCGCGCCGGCGATCGGTCGGCAGCCAACGGCAAATCCACCCTGATGCCGTCCAGCTTCCCGATGCCGACCGGAGCGTTCACGGTCGAGCAGCCGCCCGATCCGGGACCCAAGCACACTCGCCACACGTTCGCCAAGATCGCGCACGTGCTCGAAATCCCCAATCTGATCGAGCTTCAGAAGGCTAGCTTCGCGTGGTTCAAAACCGAGGGTCTCGGCGAGGCCTTCGCCTCGATCTCGCCGATCAAGGACTTCACCGGCAACCTGATCCTCGAGTTCGGCGAGCACTCGCTGGGCGAGCCCAAGTACACGATCGAGGAATGCCGCGAGCGCGACATGACCTACAGCGCGCCGCTGCGCGTGCGCGTGCGGTTGATCACCGCCGAGTCGGGAGAAATCAAGGGAATTCCCGACCAAGAAATTTTCATGGGCGACTTCCCGCTCATGACCGACAAGGGCACCTTCATGATCAACGGTGCCGAGCGCGTGATCGTGAGTCAGTTGGTGCGTTCGCCGGGCGTGTACTATAGCTCCGATCTCGATACCAACAGCCGCCCGACGTACAACGCCACCATCATTCCGAATCGCGGCGCGTGGATCGAGTTCGAAACCGATAACGGCACCAAAAACGACGAGACCGAAGGCACCATCGGCGTTCGCATCGACAAGAATCGCAAGATTTACGTTTCGACGTTCATCCGCGCGCTCTCGCGTCCCGATCTGGGCCTGAACTGGGAGAGCGACGAAGCGATTCTGGCGCTCTTCGATCACAGCCCGCTGATCAAGAACTCGATCGAAAAAGACAAAGACGTCAAGACCCGCGAGGACGCGCTCAAGGAGATCTACAAGAAGCTGCGTCCCGGCGAGCCCGAGAACGCGGACAATGCCGAAAAGCTGCTCGAGTCGCTGTTCTTCGACGAAAAGCGCTACGATCTGGCCGGCGTCGGCCGCTACAAGCTCAACGGCAAGTTCCACTACCGCATCGAGAATCCCGATCCGGAGAAGCGCGTCGACCAACCTTACGTCGTGATCGACGAGTACGCCGACGCGGGTTTGGATATGCCGCCGATCGACGCCAAATGCCTCACGCGTGCCGACATGATCGCGGTCATTCGCCGCTTGATCAAGGTTGCCACGCGCGTCATCAGCAAGGACGACATCGATCATCTCGGCAACCGCCGCGTGCGTTCGGTCGGCGAACTGCTGCAGAATCAGTTCCGGGTAGGCTTGCTACGTCTCGAGCGGGTCGTGCGCGAGCGCATGACGGTGCAAGACATCGAGACGGTCACGCCGCAGGCGCTGATCAACATCCGTCCGGTCGTCGCCGCGATCAAGGAGTTCTTCGGCTCCTCGCAGCTCTCGCAGTTCATGGACCAGACCAACTCGTTGGCCGAGCTCACGCACAAGCGCCGCCTCTCGGCGCTTGGACCGGGCGGTCTCTCGCGCGAGCGGGCCGGCTTCGAAGTGCGCGACGTCCATCACTCGCACTACGGCCGCATCTGCCCGATCGAAACGCCCGAAGGTCCGAACATCGGCCTGATCGGCTCGCTTGCGACCTACGCGCGCGTCAATCGATTCGGTTTCATCGAGACCCCGTATCGCGTGGTGACCGACGGCGTGGTGACCGACGAGATCGTCTACCTCACGGCCGACCGCGAAGACGAGTACATCGTCGCGCAGGCCAACACGCCGCTCGACGCGCACAATCACATCGTCGGCGATTTGGTCGTGTGCCGCTACGCCGAGGAGTATATCGAGGAACCGGCGGCGCGCGTGCAACTGATGGACGTTTCGCCGAAACAGATCGTCTCGGTCGCCACGGCGTTGATCCCGTTCCTCGAACACGACGATGCCAACCGCGCGCTCATGGGCGCCAACATGCAGCGCCAGGCGGTGCCGCTGCTGCGCCCGGACGCCCCGATCGTGGGCACCGGCATGGAGTATCGCGCCGCCAAGGACTCGGGCTCGCTGATCGTCGCCGACGAGGCCGGCACCGTGACCGCGGTCGATGCCAAGGCGATCG
>DAIDGS010000157.1 GCA_027459845.1 Vulcanimicrobiota bacterium
TCGTTGGCAAGACGCTCTTCATCGCGAACGCGAGCGGCCTGCGCGCCGTGCCGGTCGGGACGCTCTGAGCGCGGTAGCCATGCGCGTACTCTTCGTGGTGCGGCCGAGCGTGCACGCGCGCGGCGGCGGCGACATGATCCAGGCGCTCATGACCAAGCGTGGGCTCGAGGCGGCCGGGGTGCGCGTCGACTTGGTCGCCGACGAGGAACCGGATGCTTCCGGATACGATATCGCGCACGTCTTCGGCGTATTCGATCCGGAGATCGCCGAGCAACAACTGCGCGCGTGCCGCCGCTCCGGTGCGACGATCGCGCTCTCGCCGATCTGGTGGGATCTCTTCGCCTTTTTCGGCCACTCGCGCGCCTGCAACCGGATCCTCGCCGGCAACGCGCGCGCGATCGAACGGCGCCTCGCGCGCCTGCGGACGACGCCCGACCGGCGATTGCTGACCTGGAATGAACGCCGCAAGTACCGCGCGCGGCTCGCGCTTCAGACGCGGTTGATGCGCGACGCCGACGTCCTGTTGCCGAATAGCCACATCGACGCGCATCACTACCGCAGCGTTTTAGGGCTGGAGGACCGGCCGATCGTCGTCGTCCCCAATCCGGTCGACCTTCCCGCGCCGGTTCCGTCGGCGTCGCGCGAGCGCCGGGGGATCGTCTGCGTCGGACGGATCGAGGAGAAGAAGAATCAAGCGCTGTTGCTCTACGCCTTGCGCGACGTCGACGTCGACGTCACGCTGATCGGTGGGAGTCATCAGCCGCACTACATGGAACTCTGCCGGCGCTGGATCACGCCGCGGGTGCGCGTGTTGGGCGACCTTCCGCAGCGCGAAGTACTGACGCGGCTCGCGCATGCAGCGGTCCACGTGCTGCCGTCCTGGGCGGAGATTCCGGGCATCGCGAGTTTGGAAGCCGCCGCCGCCGGGGCGCGGGTGGTCGTGAGCAACAACGGTACCGAGAGCGAGTACTTCGGCGAACTGGCCGACTACGTGCACCCCGAGGACCCGGCCGGCATTCGCGGTGCGGTGCTGCGCGCGCTGGCGCTGCCGCCGCGCGAGCCCGGCGATGCGCTGCACCGGCGGCTGGCCGACTTTAGCGTCGACGAAGTCGCCCGCCGCACGCTCGACGGCTACCGTTTGGCGCTGGGTCGCGCGTCCTCCCCATCCAACGGAAACGCCGTCGAAATCTCGGCGTAACCGCGTAGCGCTTTGGTACGACCATGCAGATTACGTGGAAGCCGATCGATCGTCGTAGCGCCCGTGCCGACCTTCCGGCGAGCGCATTCGCGTTTCCGAACGAGCGCAAGGAGCCGCTTACCGACGCGAGTCACGTGCGCGCGGCGATCGCGCGCTTCGGCGAGGTGCAGGGCGTGAGCGATCGCGAGCGCGCGCAGGCCGATGCGAACATCCGTGCCGCAGCGGCCTACTACGGCGTCGCGCTGCACGGCCACGGCCGGCACGATTTGGTCGTCTGAGCGGTTAGGCGGCGGGTTCGAGCCGCGCGACGTCGCGCATGGCGGTGACGAACGCGCTGCCTGCGACCGCCACCACGACGATCACCACCAGCACGAAGCCGATGCCCAGGTGGGCGAGGTTGTGGACGTGGATGCCGGTGGCGAACGACCCGGCGAGCAGCGCCGGGGCGACGATGCCGACGATGCCGGCGAGCACGAAGGCGAGACCGCCGTAGGCGAGCGTCTTTCCGCTCACGCTGCGGGCGACGTAGCGCAACGCCCGCTCGCCGAGCTTACGCCGCGCGGCCCACGCGCCGATCGCGCCTCCGAAGACGATTTGCATCACCATCGTGCCCAGCCCGAAGAGCAGCCCGGGCAGGAATCCGAACCATGCACTCGGCATCGCCGGTGCCAGGGTTCCGTAGACGATCAGCGCGAAGGCGCCGGTACCCCAGCCGGCAATGAAGCCGTGCAGGAGCGGAAGCCACGTGGTCGCGCGCGCGGACGGAGCGTCGGGAACCGCCGGTTCGGTATCGTCGATCGCATGGCTGTGGAACAGATGCGGGATGCGGCCGGTGCGCAGCAGGTAGAATCCCGACGCGGCCATCACGGCGCCGACCACGACGTAGATGCCGTACTGCCAGCGGTCGGCCGCGAGTAGACCGGCCAAGGCGAAGAAGGCCAGCTCCGAGGCGATGGCGCGCTGGAGCGTGAAGGCCAGCGAGAAGAGGAAGCCGCTGCGCATTCCGCCGCGCGAGCTGTAGCTCCCGACCGCGTAGCTGAAGGTGATCGGCCAGGTGTGCTCGTCGGGCGTGATGCCGTGCACGATGCCGAGCAAGAACGCCGTCAGAAGCGCGGCGCCGACGCTGCCGGCGATCGGATGCCACAGGTCGATCATGCCGGACCGCAGTTCGCGCAGGTGCCGTAGAGCGTGACGCTGTGATCGCGCACGCGAAAGCGCGGCGGGGCGAGGGCGCGAAGGCCCTCGATGCAGCCGGAGAGATCGAAGACCCGACGGCAGGCTTCGCAACGAAAGTGGTGGTGGTGCGCGATGTCGGCGCGCTCGTAGCGCACCGGTTCGCCCGGCATCTCGACCGGCACGAGCCCGCCCTGGGCCACCATCGCCGCGACGGTGCGGTAGACCGTCGCGATGCCGGCGCGCGGCAGGCGCGCGACCAGTGCCGCGTGCGCCTCTTCGACGGTCAGCGGGCGCTCGGCGTGCTCGAAGACGTCGCGGATGGCGCTGCGCTGGCGGGTATTGCGGCGCGGAAGCGCCCGAGATGAACCGTACATCCTGATAACGATAGCACGTTATCATTATGAAGGCAAGCCGGCGCCGGCCCTGCCGCGGCTAGGGTGCGTCGGGGGCGAGCGTGCCGGCCCGCCACGCCACCAGCGCGACGATCCCGATCGCTGCCAGGGCCAGGGCGTTGAGGCCGAGCATGATCCGGTCGTTGAGCATCGTCGAGCCCAGGGTGATGCCGCCGAAGGCGCCGCCGATGGCGGCGCCCATCACGGCGCCGGCGAGCATCGCGCCGACCACGAACAGCCCGACGAACGTCCAGGTGACGCGTGGCGGAAACGACTTGCGATAGATCGCGATCAGCGGCGGGATCAACAGATCGCCGTAGATGAATGCGGTGTTCGCGCTGAGCGGAATACCGGCGTTGGCCAGAAAGCGCGCGAGCGGGACGTTCCCCATCGAGCAGACGAACGTGACGACCGCGATGCCCAAGCCGACGAGCAGGAGCAGCAACCCACCGGCGTACGGCACGCTGCCGACGCCTTCGAGCGCGCGCGCGAGCCACACCTGCGGGACCAGTGCCGCCGCAAAGCCGGCGATCAGGTAGCCGATCGTGAGTTCGCCGCGCAGCATCGCGACGTCGCCGAGCGCGGTCTGCGCGATCGCCTTCCACGTCTGCGCGGAGGCCAGCGAGCGAGCCGGCGGCGTCGAACCGCGCGCGTCGCCGAGATGCGCGGCCGGATCGGCGGCGAGGTCGTTGTAGTGTTTGCGCCCGCACGCCAAGTAGGTTCGGCCCGCGTAGACGACGGCCAGGTCGGCTTCGCCCTCCATGCCGCAGAGCGGACACTCGGTGACCACCGCCGGTGCGTCGGCCGCCGCGCTGAGGTGCTCGTGCCGCAGGCGCTCCATCTCGGCCGGTTTGAGGAGGATCGAGAAGCCGGTCGTGACGGTCGCGATGATGATGATGCCGCCGAAGAACTCGGCGAAGGCAAACTTCCAGCCCAGCAGCGACCAAAACAGGATGAGGATCGCGACGTTCATGTTGGTCGAGGAGACCAAGAACGCAAAGACCGCGCGCACGTCGGCACCGCGCTGATAGAAGCCGCGCGCGGCGGCGGCCGATCCGTACGAGCACGATGAGGAGATGATGCCGAATCCGGCGGCCGCCAGCCAGCCGCGCAGATTCGCTCCGAGGTAGCGTTCCATCGCGGCCGGAGTGAGCGCGACTTGAACGATCGCCGAGATCAGAAAGCCGAAGACTAGCCCGTAGAGGCTCGCCCAGAAGAACCCGAGCGCCGCAAGCAGCCCGGCGACGATGGCGTGCAGCACGATCATGCGCTGAAGAGCTCCTTGTTGTAGGCGAGGGCGTCGAGCAGTTCGTCGGCGGCCTGCGCGGCTTTGCCCGACTTCACCGCCGCGCTGAAGCAGTTGAGGAAGTGGTGGCGCAACTCCAGGCGCCCGACCCGGTCGAGCGCCGAGCGCACCGCCGCGATCTGCTTGAGCACGTCGACGCAGTAGGCGTCGTCCTCGACCATCGTGACGATCGCGTCGAGATGTCCGCGCGCCGAGCGCAGGCGGTTTAGCACGGCGGTGCGCTGCTCGGGCGGGAGCGGGCTGGTCGGCTTTCGGCGGATCGGCATCGCTCCGATCATAACCCTCCCCGGGAGGGGTATGTCAAGCCGTTGCGGCGGGCGCAAGTGTTCCGGCGGCCGATGCGGAAGCTTGTGCGTCGAACCATCGCTCGCGGAGGATTACGCCCATGACGTCGCTACGCATCGTCGCAGTCGTTCTTGCCGCCGGCCTCGCGGTTGCGGTGCGCGTCGCAGCGGCACCCGCGGCGACCCCCGCCGGCACTCCGCTGGCGACCGTTCACCGCTTCATCGACCGCTTCGATCGCGGCGATCTGGCGGGCGCGGCGGCAACCTGCGCGCCGGTCGCGTCGGTCATCGACGAGTTTCCGCCGCACCACTGGCACGGGCGCGGGGCCTGTGCGGCATGGGCGAAGGCCTACGCGGCCTATGCGAAGGCGAACGGCGTCACCGACGCCTTCGTCACGCTGCTCGCGCCCTGGGACGACAGCATCGACGGCAACCGCGCCTACGTGGTGGTTCCGGCCAACGAACGCTATCGGCAGCGCGGTAAGCCCGCGCACGAATCCGGCTCGATCTTCACCGTCGCGCTCGAGCGCAGCGGCGGCGTGTGGCGTATCGTGGGCTGGGCGTGGGCGGGACACTAGCGCCGACACCGGCCTCCGAAGGCGACCGGCTTGCCGCACTCGGCTATCGCCAAGAACTCGCTCGGGTGCTCTCGCTGTTCGACAACTTTGCGGTTGCGTTCAGCTATCTCAGTCCGATGGTCGGCGTCTACTCGCTCTATACCCTCGGCTTGGGAACCGGCGGGCCACGCTACATCTGGACGATGCCGGTCGTGGTCGGCGCGATGCTGCTGGTGGCGCTCGCCTTCGGCGAACTGGCGAGTGAGTATCCGCTCTCGGGCGCGCTCTACCAGTACGGCAAGTACTGCGTCGGCTCGCGCTACGGCTGGTTCGTCGGCTGGATCTACGGCTTCGCGCTGCTGGCGACCGTCGCATCGGTCGATTCCGGGGCGGTCGGGTATGTGACCGCGCTCGCCAACGCCTGGTTCGGCACGCACCTGAGCGCCGGCGACCACCGCACGATCTTCGCGATTACCGGCGCGATCGTGATCCTCTCGGCGCTGCTCAACGCGATCGGCGCCAAGATCATGGGGCGGGTCGCGCGCTTCGGTGTGTACGTCGAGACGATCGGAACGTTCGGCGTCTTCGCGGCGCTGGCGGTCGCCGGTTTCCACCATGGTATCGGGTACGCGTTTACGACGCAGCACGTCGCGCACCTCACGAGCAACCCGCTGGGCGTGGATTTTGGCGGGCACTGGTGGACCGGCGCGGCGCTGGTCGCAATTCTCGCCAACGTCTACATCTTCTTCGGATTCGAATCGGCCGGCGACATCTCCGAAGAGACGCTCGATGCGCGCCGCCAAGTGCCCAAAGCCATGCGCAATGCGCTGCTCTACGGCGGGATCGCGTCGTTCGTGCTCGTGCTCGGCCTGATCCTCGCCACGCCGGCCGGTGGGATCGCCGGTGTGGTGAGCGGCGGCATCGACGTCATCCTCGGCGAGCTACCGGCGTGGCTGCAGCAGTTCTTCCTGGTGATGGTCGTGGTGGCGTTCTTTAGCTGCGGAACTGCCGTGCAGGGCGCCGGCGCGCGCGTCGCGTACGCGCTCGCACGCGACGGCGCGCTCCCCGGCAGCGACTGGATTCGCCGCGTCTCGGCGCGGCATCACACGCCGGTCAACGCGATCGCGATCGGCGCCGCGATTCCGTTTGCGTTCTTGCTGCTCGTTTTGATCAACCCGAGCCATACCGTGCATCTCGGCTGGTTCGACTACCCGGCGCACGTCAACGCGCTCTACGCCCTGGTCTCGTTCTCGACCTCCGGCATCTACCTCGCGTTCTTCCTCACGCTGCTGGGCGCGTTGATCGCGCGCGCGCGCGGTTGGCGCCCGCAGGGTGCGTTCTCACTCGGCGGCTGGGGCGTGGTCGTCACGCTGGGCGGCGCGCTCTATCTGCTGCTCATGCTGCTCAACATCGTCTGGCCGAGTTCGCTCGCCAGCGGACGCGCGCTGTTCAACTATGGATGGGTGACCCTGCTCGTGATGGCCGTCATCGTTGCGCTCGGCGCGTGCTATCAGACGCTGGCGCGCATTAGGCGCTAGAACGTCGGGGACGTCAGAGGGCTGCCTCCGCGAGCGTCGGCGTATCGGTGAGACGGCCGTCGAGTAACCCAATCGTGCGTTCGGCATAGCGTGCGAACTTGCGGTCGTGCGTAACGCTCACGATCGTCGTGCCGCCCTTATGGAGCTGGCCGAGCAGTTCCATGATGGTCTCGCCGTGGGCGCTATCCAGGTTGCCGGTCGGCTCGTCGGCTAAGAGCACCGAGGGCTGTCCGGCCAGCGCGCGCGCCACGGCCACGCGCTGCTGCTGACCGCCCGAGAGCTGTGCGGGGTAGTGGCGTCCGCGGTGAGCGATGTCGACCACGTCGAGTACTTCGGCGACGCGGCGCCTGCGCTCGTGCTTGCTGACGCCGCGATACGCCAGTGGAAGTTCGACGTTCTCTTCGACCGTCAGATCGCCGATCAAGTTGAAGTTCTGGAAGATGAAGCCGATCTCGCGATTACGGATCGCTGCGCGTTCGCCGGCCGAGAGCTGCGCGACCGGCGTTCCGTCGAGCGTGTACGAGCCGCTGGTTGGCGCGTCGAGTAAACCGATGAGCGCAAGCAGCGTCGACTTGCCACAGCCAGACGGGCCTTCGATACTGACGTACTCGCCGCGCGCGATCGCAAGCGAGACGTTGTCCAGCGCACGGGTTTCAAACTCGTCGGTAAGGTAGGTCTTGCAGATGTCGTGCAGTTCGAGCAGCATGGGAACCTTTCGTTACGGTCAGTGGAGGAGCAGCGTTGCAGCGCCGTTATAGGCCGACGTATCGGAGACGATGACGGTATCGCCGGCCCGCAGGCCGGCCAGGATCTCGACCCGGTCGGCCGAACCGCGCCCGAGTCGCACGCGGACGCGATGCGCGCGGTTCGAGGTCGCATCGATGCGATAGAGCGATACGGACGTGTCGTCGTTAGCGCCGGCCGGGCGCGCGACCGAAAGCACGTTAGGAAGGGTTGCGAGATCGATCGTTCCCGAGACGTTGAGCGCCGGCCGCGCCCCCGCCGGCAACGGACGCGCGAACGCGACGTCGACGGCAACCGCGCCATCCTGCGCGGTTGGCGCGATACGCGTCACGTGCCCGGTGACGACGCCGTTGCCGGTATCGATCCGCGCCGGCATCCCGAGGGTGATCTCGCGGACTTGACCCTCGGGGACTTGCAGCACGGCTTTGAGCGTACGCACGTCGGCGACGCGGGCCAACTCCGCGCCGGCGGCCACCCGCGCGCCTGGGTCGACGTCGACCGACTGCACGATGCCGCCGGTCGCGGCGCGCGCGGTCAAGGCGGCGATCTCGGTTTGCTGCGCGGCGAGCTGCGCGATCGCCTGCGCGAGTTGCGCCTGGGCGGTCGCGACGTCGGCCGCGGCCTGCGACTCACCGACGTCGATCTCGGCTTTCGCGACGCGCGCCTGCGAACTCGCTTCGGTCGCTTTGATCTGCGCGATCTGATAGGACTGCTCGGAGACGAAGCCGCTGCGGTGCAGCCCTTGCAGCGATTGTAAGTTGGTGCGATCGACTTGCGCTTGCGCGAGCGCGGTCGTATAGTCGGAGCGCCGCGTCAGTACGGCGGCCTCGGCTTGGGCGCGCGCACTGCGCAGTCGGGCGCGCGCGACGTCAACCGCGGAGCGGGCGCCGATCTCCGCCGCATCGAGTTCGGGATTGCTCATCCGGGCGATGATGCTGCCGGGCACGACCGCCGAGCCCGGCTTGACGGCGACGCTCTCCACGATGCCGTCTTGGGTGGCGGCCACCACGTGCACCGCCTGCGGAACCAACGTGCCGGCGGCCGCGATCGAGCGCACCAGCGTCCCACGGCGCACCACGGCGGTAACCAGGGTCGCACGCGCGACCGGAACGCCACCGCCGCCGAGACGGGCGAGCGACGCCACCGCGGCGATGGCGAGCACCGCGCCCAGAACCGTCGCGCCGGCGACGAGCGCGGCGCGCGAGATGCCGCGTTTGCGCGCGCGCGGCACGTCCATGCCGGCCGGACGAAGCATCGTCATTCGTAACGCAGCGCTTCGCTCGGTTCGACGCGCGTCGCGCGGAGCGCCGGATAGAGCGCGGCCAGCAGCGCGCAGAGCGTCATGACCACGATCGTCGCGGCGAAGGTCGCGGGATCGAACGGCGAGATGCCGGTCAGTTGCCCCGCGATCGCGCGCGCCGCAAGCGCGGCGATCGCAAGGCCGGCGACGATGCCGATGGCGGTCGTCGTCAAGGTTCGGCGCAGCACGTCGAGCAGAATCGTCGGGGCTGTCGCCCCGAGCGCCATCCGCACGCCGAACTCGCGCGTGCGCTGCGTCACCGAGAACGAGACCACGCCGAACGTGCCGGCCAGCGCCAGCAGGAGCGCGACCGCCGCGAGTGCGCCGAGCAGCGTGGCGGCGAAGCGCGCCGCGCCGGTCGCGTTCGCAACGAGCTGTGCGAACGTATACGTGTGCGGTGGTTGCGCGAGCGGAAAGACCGCGGCAAAGGCGCCTTGCACTTCGCGACCGACGGTCGCCGCGTCGAGCCGCGGCGCATCGACGACCGCACCGATGAACGGTTCGGGCGCCTGCGATGCGGGCTGATAGAGTTCCGGCGCGACCGGATCGGTCAAGCTGTCGCGTTCGTTGCCGACCAGGCCGACGATCGTGGCAGTTACACGCGTCGGTGGCATACGAACCTGCTTGCCGAGCGGACTGGCGCCGTTGAGGTAGCGGTCGGCGAAGGCGCGATTCACGATCGCGACCGGTTCCGACGTTGCCGTATCGCTATCGGCGAAGTCGCGTCCGCGTACGAGCGGAATGCCGAGCGTTCGGAAATAGCCCGAGCTGACCGCGTTCAGCCATGCAACGGGCGTCGCATTCGGCGCGTAGCTCCGTCCGACGATCGGGGCCGGGCCCTCGAGATCGATTGGGCCGAGCGGATAGGTGAGCGCGAGCGCCGCGCTGCGGATGCCGGGAAGCGCGCGCAGTCGCACCAGGAGTTGCGACTCCCGGACCGCGCCCGGATGTTGCGGCGGCGTGTGCTTGCCGCCAACGACATCCGAGACCAAGTCGCTTTCCAAGCCGCCGCTGCCGGCGCTGGGGGCGATCGATACGACGTCGGTCACGACTCGCCCGTGCGTGCGTACGCCGAGCGGCGTGTTGACCAGGCCGTAGAAGCTGCGTGCCGTTAATCCCGAGACGACGGCCAGCGCAAGTGCCAGCGCGATTTCGGCAACGACGAGGGCGCTGCGCAGCGCGCTGCGTCCGGATGCGTCGCCGCCGCGGCCGGCCGACTTCAACGTAAGGTGCAGCGTTGAACTGCGCAGCGCCAGCAGCGGCGAGAGGCCGGCCAGCACCGTCGCGACGACCACCACGCCGACCGCATAGCCCAAGCTCGCTGGGTCGACCGCGATCGTTCCGGCACGCGGCA
>DAIDGS010000158.1 GCA_027459845.1 Vulcanimicrobiota bacterium
GCGATCGTGGTTTCGCCGCTGGCCAAGCGGGGATTCGTCGGGAAGCTCCACCTGGCACCGGCCGGGATCGTCAAAACCGTCGAAGAAATTTTCGGCCTGCCGCCGCTCGGTCTAGGCGACCTGCTGACCAGCGACTTTAGCGGCTTCTTTACCGCCGCCGCCGATCCGACGCCCTACCGGGCGCGATCCTGAACCGCGCCGCAACCGGCGAGAGGCGGCCGAGGACGGGTCTGCGAATGACGCTAGACCCATGACGACTAGAGAGGCCGTCGCGTTCGGACCGCGACTGATCGGCTCGCCCTGCGGCACGCTGCGGGCCGCGGTGCTGGTCAAACCGACGCGCGCGATCGAGCAGGCCCGGCCGCTGCCCGGCGAGCCGGGTGCGATCTACGCGCGTGCGCTGGAAGCGCACCGCGTGCTCGTCGATACGCTTGCGTACTTCGGCGTCGAAACCGTGGTCTTCGAACCGCACGCCGAGGATCCGTACGAAGCTGCGGTGGTCGACGCCGCGATCGTCTTCGAGGACGGCGCGCTGATGGCGCGTCCCTCGGCGATGTCGCGCCGGGCCGAAGCCGACCGCCTCGAAGCCGAGTTTGCCCGGATCGACGTCCCGTTGGCCGGCCACATCGCGGCACCGGGATTGCTCGACGGCGGCGACGTGCTGCTGGCGGGCGAGACCGCGTACGTCGGCAAGACCGCTCGGGGAAACGACCTCGGCCGCGACGGGTTGCGTGCGGTGGCGCGCGCGCACGGCTACCGGACGGTGGACGTCAGCGTCGATGCGAGCGTTCCGAGTCTGCGCGCGGTCGCGAGCGTCGTCGCCAAGGATACCGTCGTGCTGGCCGCCGATCGGGTGGACGCGAGCGCGTTTGCGGGATTGAAGCGCATCGAGTTGGAGCGCGGCGAAGAGCTTGCGGCCGGCCTCTGCGTGCTGGGCGAGCGGCACGTCATCGCGGATACCCGGTATCGCACCTCACTCAAGCGGTTGCGCAAGGCCGGCATCGCGGTCGAGGCGATCGATCTCTATGACTTTGCGAAAGTCGGTTTGACGCCGTCGGTCCTGGTACTTTCGCTCAAGCGCGACTAACCGCGGAAGCTTTCGCATGCGCATCGCCATCCTCTCGGACATTCATGGAAACTTGGTCGCGCTCGACGCTTGCCTGGCCGACCTCGAGGCACAGGGCGGCGCCGACGCGATCGTGGCGGCCGGCGACCTCTGCTTGGACGGCCCGAAGCCCAAGAAAGTGCTGCAGCGCCTGCGCGAGGTTGGCGCGCAGGGCGTGCGCGGTAACACCGATCGGTACTTGGCCGAGGTCAACGGCAGCTACGGCGGCGTCGACGACGCGCAGATCGCTTGGACGCGCAAGGACCTCGGCGACACCTGGCTGAGCTGGCTCGGAGAACTGCCCTTCGCGCTGCGCATCGGCGAGGACGCGAATCAACTGTTGGTGGTGCACGCCAACCCGCTCAACGACGACGAACACCTTTGGCCCGACGCGGACGACGCCACGCTCGAGCGGATGATCGGTGGCGAAACGGCGGCCGCGATCGCCTTCGGGCACCTGCACGTGCCCTACG
>DAIDGS010000159.1 GCA_027459845.1 Vulcanimicrobiota bacterium
TTCTTTGGTGAGGGGCACGTTCGAACGCTCCTTACAACAGGATGGTCTCGCGCGGGTACCGGCGCCTCGGCCCGTCCCGGCGACCGCGCAACCGTACCACAGCCCCCCGCCGCCCGGCAAGCGCTCCGGTAGGGTTTGCGCTCTCCGGGCGCAATCGGCTGACCATGGAGCCACTGCTCGTTCCGGTCATCTACGGCTCGGTCCGCACCGAGCGCCAGGGCATTCGCGCGGCCCGCTTCGTGGTG
This sequence comes from Vulcanimicrobiota bacterium, assembly GCA_027459845.1. Lineage (GTDB taxonomy): Bacteria > Vulcanimicrobiota > Vulcanimicrobiia > Vulcanimicrobiales > Vulcanimicrobiaceae > DAIDGS01. Next base: position 246 of record DAIDGS010000159.1, read on the forward strand.
CGGATGCTGGAGCGCCGCGGCATCCGCGCCGTGCTGATCGACCCGCGCGAAAAGCAACTGCCGCTGCTCGATCGTATGTACAAGGAGTTCCCGCCCGGCGAGGCGCCGGCCGTGATGCGCGAGCTGGCCGAACTCTATACCCGTGCCGACGGCTTCGCGATCGTTTCGGGCGAGTACAACAACGGCATTCCGCCGGCGCTGAAGAACCTGCTCGATCACTTTCTCGAAGAGTATTTTTGGCGTCCGGCCGGGATCGTCTGCTACTCGGGCGGACGCTGGGGCGGTGTGCGCGCCGCGATGCAGTTGCGCATGTCGCTGGCCGAGATGGGCATGGTCACGATCCCCTCGCTGCTGCCGGTGGCCAACGTGGCGACGGCCTTCGCCGAAGACGGCACGCCCAGCGATCCCGCAACCGAACGCTACACGGCCGCGTTCTTCGATGAGTTCGTGTGGTACATGGAAGCGCTGCGCGCGCGCCGGGCGCAGGGCGTGCCCTCCTAGCGCGAAAGGCGGCGGTGATGGATTTAGGTTTACGCGGACGCGTCGCGCTGGTCACCGGCGCGAGTTCGGGGCTGGGCGAAGCGGTGGCATACGCGCTCGCGCGCGAGGGCGCGACGCTGGCGGTGGCGGCGCGCCGCACCGCGCTGCTCGATGCGGTCGCGCAGCGCGCGCGGTCCGAAGGCGCCGGCGATGCGCGCGCGTTCGCGCTCGATCTGCGCGACGGCGCTTCGATCGCCGCGCTGCTCGCCGCGGTGCGCGCGCAACTCGGCGATCCGGCGATCCTGGTCGTCAACGGCGGCGGCCCGCAACCCGGCACGCTCGCCGAGTTAACGCTCGCCGATTGGGACGATGCCTATCGGCTGCTGCTGCGCGGTGCGATCGAACTGGTGCGCGGCGTGCTGCCGGCCATGCAGGCGGCGCGCTGGGGGCGCATCGTTGCGCTCACTTCCACGTCGGTGAAGCAGCCGATCGCCAACATCGCGCTCTCGAACGTCTTTCGCACCGGCTTGGTGGCGGCGCTCAAGAGTCTCTCCAACGAGGTCGCGCGCGACGGCATCACCGTGAACAGCATCGCGACCGGGCGGGTGCGCACCGAACGGCTGCGCCAGCTCTACCGCGACGACGCCCACATGAACGACGCCGCGCGCAGCGAGGTGCCGATCGGGCGGATCGCAACGCCGCACGAGTTCGCGCCGCTGGTCGCGTTTCTGTGCGGCGAGCCGGCGGCGTACGTCACCGGGCAAACCATCGCGATCGACGGCGGACTGACGCGTGGCGTCTTCGGTTAGCGATGGCTTCACGCGGGTCGGCGCGCGTGCAAGCGTCACCGCGGGCAAACCGCTGATCGTGCGGCAGGGCCGCTACGAGGTTGCGATCTTCGAGGTCGCCGGGGCGCTGTACGCCTACGAGAACGCCTGCCCGCATCAGGGCGGCCCGATCGGCGAGGGCTGGGTCGAAGGCACGGTCGTCACCTGTCCGTGGCACGCCTGGCGCTTCGAGCTGACGACCGGCGCGATGACGCTGGGCAACTTTGCCTGCCTGCGCCGCTTCGCCGTGCGCGAAGCCGACGGCGCGATCTACCTGGCGTGCGCGCCGGAGGAGGAATCATGAGCGATCGCGCGGCCTGGGATGGGCGCGACGGCACCGCCGGCGGGGCGGCCTTCGGCGCCGCCCTCGCGGCGCTCGCCGCCGAGCGCACCGTCACCCACGAGGCGCTGGCCGAGCCGCTCGGCTACACGCTGGCCGAGTTGCAAGCGGTGCTGGCGGGCGAGCGCCGGCTCGGCGTCAGCGGGCTCGCGCGCCTGGCCGTGGCGCTGCGGCTCAAACCGATCGAGTTTCTCCAGCGCGCCGGGCTGCTCTCGCTCGAGGTCTACGCCTTCGGGCTCGACCCGCTCTACTTTCTGCCCGAAGGGCCGCTGCGCTACGATGCCCGCATCTACATGCGCGAGATCAATCCGCGCCACCGCGTGCCCGAAGGCGACATGACCAAGCGCAATCCCACCCTCAAGGCCCTCGCCGACGACGAACTGCTCGATGGGCTCGGTAAGACAGAAGTCGAACTCGCGTACCTCTTGCGCGCGGCCGTGGCGCAGACGGGTGGGACCTTATAGCGAGCGAGGCGAATCACGGGCCGGATGCAAGGAGTTGAAGGAAAGCGTATCGCCGCGCTGATCGGCGATGGTTTTGAAGAGATCGACCTCAGCGAGCCCCGGCGCGCCCTCGAAGAAGCCGGTGCGGTGGTGACGATCGTCGGACTGGACGAGCGCGCCCGCACGCGGATCCGGGCCAAGCGCGGGCTCGACGAAGGCACCCCGGTGCGCGCCGAGGAGCTGGTTGCCGACTGCACGGCCGAAGACTTCGACGGCCTGCTGATCCCGGGCGGCGTTTCGCCCGATCGCCTGCGCGCCGATCGCCAGGTGCTGCGGTTCGTGCGCGAGTTCGATGCGGTGAAGAAGCCGATGTTCTCGATCGGGCACGGCGCGCACGTATTGATCTCGGCGCAGTTGGTGCGCACGCGCCAGCTCACCGGGGCGGCCTCGATCGCCGACGACATTCGCAACGCCGGCGGTCTCTATCGCGATCAGCCGACCGTCAACGACGCCAACTGGGTCTCGACGCGCGGCGGCGAGGATATGGCGCAGTTCAATCGCGCCATGCTGGAAAAACTCGCAACCGCGGCACCGCCGCAGCCGGTCGCCTAGCCGATCGCACCCCCGTCCTCATCGCAGCGTGACTACCGGTTTGTCGGCGCGAGAACGCCGCCCGATGTGTTGTGGATCGATGAGCACGGTGGGATGAAATGGAGCGTGGAGTGGCGGCGCCGACCGGGACGGTAACCTTTCTCTTTACCGATATCGAAGGCAGCACGGAGCGTTGGGAGCGCGACCGCACCGCGATGCAGGGAGCCGTGCGCCGGCACGATGCATTGATGCGCGCGGCGATCGAGTCGCATGGCGGACTGGTTTTCAAGACCATCGGCGATGCCTTCTGCGCCGCGTTCGCACTCGCGCCCGACGGCATCGCCGCCGCGCTTGACGCGCAACGCGCGCTGCTTGCAAAAGATGCCGACGTGAACGGCATCGCGGTGCGCATGGCGCTGCATACCGGCAGTGCCGACGAGCGCGATGGCGACTACTTCGGCCCCGCGCTCAATCGCGTGGCCCGGCTCCTGGCGATCGGACACGGCGGACAGGTGCTCGTGTCGGGCGTCACCACCGATCTGGTGCAAGGTCAAATGCCGGAGCAGGCGACGCTGCGCGATCTTGGCGCGCACCGCCTGAAAGATTTGGCGCGCCCGGAGCAAGTCTATCAGCTTCTCGCCCCCGACCTCCCCGATGCGTTTCCTAACCTGCGCTCGCTCGACGCGGTCCCCAATAATCTTCCCCTGCAGTTGACCTCCTTCGTCGGCCGCGACAGCGAGGTTGCCGAGGTCGCCGCGCTATTGGAAAAGCATCGGCTGTTGACGCTGATCGGTTCGGGCGGCATCGGCAAGTCGCGCATCTCGTTGCAAGTGGCAGCCGACCTGCTGGAAGCTCACCCCGACGGAACGTGGTTCGTCGAGCTGGCGCCCCTGAGCGATCCGACGCTCGTGCCGATCACGATCGCCAACGCAGCCCAGCTCAAACTTCCGGCCGACCGCGACCCGCTCGATGCGCTGGTGATCCAGCTCAAGACCAAGCGCAGCTTGCTCGTGCTCGACAACTGCGAGCACCTGGTCGCCGCGGCGGCGGCCGCCGCGTCGGCGATCCTGCGAGAATGCGCGAACGTCACGATCTTGGCTTCGAGCCGTCAGGGACTCGCCGTCACGGGCGAAGCAACGTACCGTGTGCCCTCACTCGAACTGCCCGGCTCGGCCGAGGCGCAGTCGCTGCGCGCAGAGGATGCCGTGCGTTTCGGCGCGATCGCGCTCTTCGTCGCACGCGCCCAAGCCGCCGATGTGCGCTTTACGTTTACCGACGAGGATGCGCCGGTGGTGGCCGACATCTGCCGACGCCTCGACGGTATCGCGCTCGCAATCGAACTCGCGGCGGCGCGCGTCAACATCCTGAAGCCACGAGAGCTGCGCACGCGGCTCGATCAACGTTTCCGGGTACTCACCGGCGGCGGTCGCGACCGGCTGCCGCGCCAGCAGACGCTGCGCGCGCTGATCGACTGGAGCCACGACTTGCTCGACGAGCGCGAGCGCGCGCTGTTCCGCCGTGTCGGGATTTTCGTCGACGGCTTTAGCCTGGAAGGCGCGGTTGCGGTGGCGACGGATGAGACGTTCGACGACCTCGAAGTCTTCGACGTGCTGGCTTCGCTGGTCGACAAATCGCTGGTCGTCGCCGAACTCGCCGGCGAAACGACCCGCTACCGGCTGCTCGAATCGGCCCGCGCGTACGCTCGCGAGAAGCTGGAGACCGCCGGTGAGCGTAACGCCTTGGCGCAACGGCACTTCACGTATATCTACGATCTTTGCGCACGCGTCGGCACGGAGTTCGAAGCGAATCCGCGCGAAGCGGCGATCGTGCCGCTCGCGATCGAACTTGACGATCTGCGCGCCGCGCTCGACTGGGGCACCGTCAACGACCCTTCGCATGCGGCCACGCTGCTCTGCGCGACGCGATTGTTCAACCAGCTCGGCCTTTCTCGCGAAGGCCTGACGCGCGGCGAAGCCCTTCTTGAAAAGCTCGATCCCGACGACCGAACGGCGCTGGCGCAGGTGTGGAGCTTCATCGCGTTCAGCGCGGGGCAGCGGTTAGAAAGTGTCCGTCAGTACGCCGCTGCTCAACAGGCCGTCGCGCATGCGCGAGCGACCGGCGAGAGCAAACTCTTGGTCGATGCGCTCCTCCAACTCTCATATGGTTGTCGGCACGTCCGAAAGCCGGCGGAGGCCGCGGCAGCAATTCAGGAAGCGGCGGAGATCGGGCAGACCGCCGCTCAGCACCTCGTCCTCCTCCTGGAGCGGTCGAGCAATGCCGCGCAGGTCGGCGACCTCGAGACGGCGTCGCAGGTCGGTAGCGAGCTATTGGCGCGCGAGCGATCGTTGGGAAACACGTACGGGGCAGCGGTCGCGACGGTGAATCTGGCGGAGACCGCTCATGCAAAGGGAGAGACGCGTCGAGCGATTGCGCTCCTGCGTGAAATGCTTGGAACCGCCGCGATGACCGGCAATAGTATCCTTCGACACGGCAGGGCAAATCTGCTGGGATACCTGTTGGCGAGCGACGACCTCGACGCGGCGCGCGTTGAAACTGACGACCTCTTGCGCTACATAGCCGCCAGCGATCTCTCGCCTGCCTATGTTGCAGCGGCGCTCGAGCATGTCGCGTTGGCAAGCGCGCTAGACGGCAACTTCGAGGGTGGCGCGCGACTGCTCGGCTACGTCGAACGCGCGTACGCATCGAGTGGATTCGAACGCGAACACACCGAGACCGTCACCCACGAGCGGCTCGTAGGCCTGCTTCGCGGAGCTTTCAACGAGTCAGAATGTGCCGCGCTTTTCGCCGCCGGCGCCGCGCTGACGCCCGAGCAAGCTATCGCCGAAGGGTTGAGCGTCTGCGCCGTCGTGGGATCGGCAAGCGTGAGGCAGTAGCTTCTTCGTTGGCGCGGAAACGCACGTGGGACGATGGCTACGAACGCTGAAATCGCCGCGCGGCTGATGCAGATCCGCAAGCTCATGGAGCTGGCGGGCGAGTCGTTCTACAAGTACATGGCCTTTGAGAAGGCGGCGGCCTCGATCGAGAGCGCCGCGCCGCTCGACGACGTGATCGCCGCCGGCGAACTACTCGCGCTACCCGGCATCGGCAAGTCGATCGCCGGCGTGATCGAGCAGCTCGTGGCGACCGGCACCGCCGATCTGCTCGACGATCTCTTGGCGCGCTATCCTCCGACCATCTTGGACCTCTTGGCGGTCAGTGGGATCGGCACCAAGACGGTTGCAACGCTCTTCGAAAGCTACGGCATCGCCTCGCTCGACGATCTCGAGCGCGCGATCGCCGACGGTCGCTTCGAGGGTGCCCCGCGCATGGGGCCCAAGACGATCGCCAACTGGAAGCGCGGCCTGCTCGCCTACCGCGGGCGCCTACGGCGCACGCCGCTTCCCGAAGCGCTGGCGATCGCGCGCGAGGCGATCGCGTATCTGCGCGAGGGTCCGCCGCTCGAACGGTTGACCTATGCCGGCAGCCTGCGCCGCCAGGAGCGCAGCGTCGGCGACATCGACCTGATCTGCACCGCCGCCGACGGTGCCGCGGCAATCGCGCACTTCGTCGCGTGGGAGCGGGCCGCGGCGATCGTCGCCGAGGGCGCGACCAAAGCCAGCCTGTGGCTGGCCGACGGGCTGCAGATCGATCTGCGCGTGCTGCCCGATCACCTCTACGGCAACTTGCTGCAGCACTTCACCGGATCGCGCGAGCACAACATTAAGCTACGCGAGTATGCGGTGCGGCGCAATCTGCGCGTCAGCGAAAACGGCATCCTGAATCTCGAAACCGGTGACAACCTCACGTGCGCCCACGAAGCCGACGTCTACGCCGCGCTCGGCATGGCGTACGTGCCGCCCGAGTTGCGCAGCGGCCTCGACGAGATCGAGCTGGCGCTCGCCGGCACGTTGCCCGTGCTGATCGAAAAGGACGATTTGCGCGGCGACTTCCACATGCACACCACCTGGAGCGACGGCGACGACTCGCTCGAAGCGATGATCGCCGCCGCGGCGGCGCGCGGCTATGCATACCACGCGATCAGCGATCACTCGCGCAGCCGCGGCAGTTTTGGCCTCGATCGCGCGCGGCTGCGCGAGCAGCGCGCCGCGATTGCCGCGCTCGGCAACCGCTACGGCATCCGCACCCTGTGCGCGAGCGAGGTCGACATCCTCCCCGACGGCACGCTCGATTTCGACGACGCCACGCTGCGCGAGCTGGATTTCACGATCGCCTCGGTGCATACGGCGTACGATCAGGATCGCGCGACGATGACCGCGCGCTTGATTCGCGCCTGCGAAAATCCGTACGTCAACCTGATCGGACATCCCAGCGGACGCGGCTACGCCGAGTACACCTTCGACCTCGATGCCGTCTTCACGGCGGCGGCGCGCACCGGAACCGCGCTCGAGATCGACGGGCAGAAGGGCCGGCTCGATCTTCCCGATCCGCTGGCGCGTCGCGCGAAAGCCTGCGGCGCGATGCTCTGCGTCGATAGCGATTCGCATCGCGTCGGCGACGTGAGCGACGTGGAGTTCGCACTCGGGCAGGCGCGCCGCGCCGGCCTCACTAAAGACGACGTGCTCAATGCGCAGCCGCTCGATGCCGTGCTCGCATTCGTTGCAGCAAAGCGAGGACGAGCCGGCTGATGCGAACGATTGAAGTGGTCTCGAGCGACGGCGCGCTCACCGGCGCGCGGGTTGCCGGCGACGTCGGGCCGGCGCTGATCTTCGTGCACGGCGTCGGCTCGACGGCGGCGATCTGGGATCGCCAACTGGCGACCTTCGGCGCGCGCTACCGCTGCGCGGCGATCGAACTGCGCGGCAACGGTGCGCTGCGCGATCCCGATCCGGCTGCGATCACGCGCGCGGGATTCGCCGCCGACGTGCTCGCGGTCGCCGACGCGCTCGACATGCCCCGCTTCACGTTGGTCGGCTGCAGCCTGGGCGGCGTGGTCGCCTTCGAGCTGTGGGGGCGCACGCCGCAGCGCTTCACCGGGATGGCGATCGTGGGCAGCTTCGCGCGCTATCCCGACGGGCAGCGCTATGCCGACGGCGTCAAGGCCGCGGCCGCCGAGGCCGGCGACATGCGGCGCTTCGCCGAGGCGCGCGCCGCCAAGCTCGGCCTGCCGCCCGAACGCGTGCGCGAGACGGTCGAGCAGATGGCGGTGAAGTCGCTGCCCTGCTACCTGGCCGCCACGCAGGCGACCTGGACCGGCGACTATCGCGCGCTCTTGCCGACGATCCGCGTGCCGGTCTGGGTGACGTGCGGCGCACGCGACGCGATCGCGCCCTACGCGCTCGCGCAGGAGATCGCCGCCGGCGTCGCCGGCGCGTCGCTCTCGACGATCCCCGACGCCGGTCACGTCGCCAACGCCGACGCGCCCGAAGCGTTCAACGCCGCGCTCGCAGACTTTCTGCGCGACTAGACGTGCGGTGGCGCGCGGCTTTCGCCGACCGGCGGGAAAACCGGCGTGCGGCTGCCAAGGCTGGACGGAGTTGGAGGATCAGCGCATGAAACGCTACGTACGGCTCGAGCAACCCCTGGTACGCGACGGCGACGCACTGCGCGTTGCAACCTGGGACGAGGCGCTCGATCGCGCCGCGGCGGCGATCGCGCGCGCCAAGCAGCGCGGCGCCGACCGCAGCTTCGGGATGTTCAGTTGCTCGAAGGCGACCAACGAGGTCAACTACGTCGCCCAAAAGTTCGCGCGGGTGGCGGTCGGCAGCAACAACATCGATAGCTGCAACCGAACCTGACACGCCCCGAGCGTCGTCGGTCTGACGACGGTCTTCGGTGCCGGCGGCGGCACCAGTTCGTACGAAGAAGCCGAGCACGCCGACGCGATCGTGCTCTGGGGATCGAACGCGCGCGAAACGCATCCGATCTACTTCCATCACGTGCTGCGCGGCATCCATCGCGGCGCCAAGCTGTACGTGGTCGATCCGCGGCGCACCAGTTCGGCGCAGTGGGCCGACGGCTGGCTCGGGCTCGACGTCGGGTCCGACGTTGCGCTGGCCAACGCGGTCGGCCGTGAGATTCTCGCGGCCGGGCTGGAGAACCGCGACTTCATCGATCGCGCGACCACCGGCTTCGAAGCCTATCGTGCCGGCGTCGAACGCTACACCCTGGCGTACGCCGAGCAAATCACCGGCGTTCCGGCCGCGGGCATTCGCGCGCTGGCGCACGCCTACGCCGGCGCCGAGCGCGCGCAGCTCTGCTGGACGCTCGGGATCACCGAGCATCACAACGCCGTCGACAACGTCCGCGCGCTCATCAACCTGGCGTTGCTGTGCGGCCACGTCGGGCGCTACGGCTCGGGCGTCTGCCCGCTGCGCGGCCAGAACAACGTGCAGGGCGGCGGCGACATGGGCGCGCTGCCCGACAAGTTCCCCGGCGGGCAGGACGTCGAGAATCCGGCCACCCGGCGCACGTTCGAAGCGGCTTGGGGCAGCGCGCTGCCGGCCACCAAGGGGTGGAATCTCAGCGGCATGTTCGATGCGATGGAGCGCGGCGAACTCGACACGCTCTACGTGCTGGGCGAAAATCCGGCGCAGTCCGAGGCCGACCAGCATCGCGCCACCGCGTTGTTGCGCGGGTTGCGCAGCTTGATCGTGCAGGACATCTTCCTCACCAAGACCGGCGAGTTGGCCGAGGTCGTCTTTCCGGCCGCCTCGAGTTGGTGCGAGTCCGAAGGTACGGTCACCAGCAGCGAGCGGCGCGTGCAGCGCGTGCGCCGCGCGCTCGATCCGCCCGGGCAGGCGCGCGAGGACGCGCAGATCCTCTTCGATCTGGCCGCGCGCCTGGGGCTCAACTGGGGCAGCGCACGCGGCGAGGCGATTTGGGACGAGTGCCGCAGCCTCTCGCCGTGGCACGCCGGCATGAGCTACGCGCGGCTCGAAGCGCTGGGCGGCATCCAGTGGCCGTGTTACGACGAGCAGCATCCCGGCGAGCAGTTTCTGCACGCGCGGCTGTGGGCGACGCCGCTGGAGGGGCCGCGCGCGCCGTTCGCCGCCGTCGAGCACGATCCGCCGGTCGAGGCGCTCGACCACGAGTATCCGCTGCGCCTGACCACCGGCCGGCGGCTCGACTCGTTCAATACCGGCGTGCAGAGCGGCGGCTACACCTCGCCGCTGCGCCGCGGTGAAAGCCTCGACGTCTCGCCCGAGGATGCGGCCCGTTACGGCCTGGAGGACGGCACGCTGGTGCGGGTGACGTCGCGGCGCGGATCGGTCACGGCGCCGGCTCGCATTGACGCCGGGTTGCGAGCGGGATTGGTCTTCATGACGCCGCACTTCAACGACGACGTGCCGACCAATCTGCTCACCATCGATGCGACCGACCCGCAATCCGGCACGGCCGAGTTCAAGGCCGCCGCGGTGCGCATCGAGCGGGTGTAGCCGCATGGATCTCAAGACCACCGCCGCGCGCGCGGCACCCGACGAACGCGCCGCCGTCGACGCGGTGCTCGGGCCGCCCGACGACGACGCGGCGCGCGGCGCAACGGCGGCGCGCGATCGGCGTCACCGGCTGCTGCCGGTGCTGCACGCGATTCAGGAGCGCATCGGCTGGATCGGCGAGGGTGCGCTCAACTACGTCTGCACGCGCTTGGACGTGCCGCCGGCCGAAGCGTACGGCGTCGCGACCTTCTACGCGATGTTTTCCACCGTGCCGCGCGCCCCGTTCGTGGTGCACCTCTGCGACGATATCGCCTGCCGCACGGCCGGCGCGGAGGCGATTGCGGCGGCGCTCGCGGCGCGCGGCGGCGACGCGCGGCGCGCTACCTGGCTGCGCTCGCCCTGCCT